>JACOTK010000146.1 GCA_016178435.1 Actinomycetota bacterium | reverse complement strand
CTTCGGCGAGGTCATCACGGAGATGCCGTCGAAGGCGATCTTCAGCTCGATGAACTCGACACCCTTGGCCTTGCAGGCTGCAGCCTCCTCGGCCTTGATGGGGCGTGAGGCGTCGGAGATGTCGGTCTCACCGGCGCAGAAGCGCTTGAAGCCGTCCCCCGTGCCGGGTCCGTCGACAACGAGCTTGACGTCAGGCGCCCCCTCCTTGAAGAGCTCGGCAACAGCCGATGAGATGGGCTCGACGGTCGACGATCCGGAGATCACGATCTCGCCGGTCAGGCCCTTGTTCGCGGAGGCGGTGCCGTCCCCGCCCTTGTTATCACTGCAGGCGCCGGCCAGCAGCGCCAGGGAGAGTGCCGCGACCGGCACTCGCATCGCTCTCCGTCGAACAACCTGCAACGGTGATCCACTCAATGTTCGTCCTCCTGATCGGTCAAAGGCAGGGGCTCAGATCCCTGACCATTGGCACAGTAGGGATGTCGAGTGGCCGTCGCGCAGCCCCCGGATGAACGAGAGGTGAACGGAGGACGAAGCTGGGGCCAAGCATTGCCGACCGCCCGGTCAACGGCGCATGAACCCACTCGGCGGCCAACGATCAGTGACCCTGCGGGGCGTCGAGAAAGGACCAGAGCACCTCGCGGTCCTGGTCGTGGGTGAGTCGCGTTGCCGCCTTGTCCGGAGCCAGCCAACGGTGCTCGTCGACCTCGCTGTTTGCCCTGAACGCCCCTGAACGCACCGTCATGGCCCAGTAGCGAACCTCCTTGGGGCGGCCTTTGTCGTCCTCGTAGGCGGTGGCGGCCAACTCGTCGCCAAGCGCGCACACGTAGCCCGTCTCCTCCTCGACCTCGCGCAGGGCGCACACCTCGAAGGCCTCACCCGGCTCGCACTTGCCCTTCGGAAACGACCAGTCGTCATACCGGGGCCGATGGACCACCAGCACCTCGACCAGACCCGATTCACCGTCGCGCCACACCACACCCCCTGCGGCGTGCACACGTAACGGCGAGGGACGCGAAGCGATCGGCTCCACCGGCTGGGCACGCGCTGCGATGATGGCCTGCAGCCGGGTATGGGTGTTGACGCCCTTGACCGTTGGCACCTTCGACCACGAACCATCACCGTGCAACTCCCAGGCAAGCTCGTCGTCGGCAAGATTGATGTCGAGCACCTCCTGCAACTGATCCTGCAACGAGGGAGCGTCGACCGAGATGACCACCTCGACACGCCGATCGAGGTTGCGCGGCATCAGGTCGGCCGAACCCAGGTAGTAGGCAGGCACGCCCACGCCCTTCGCGTTCGCGAAATAGAAGACCCGGGCGTGCTCCAGGAATCGCCCGACGATGGAACGAACCCGGATGTTCTCCGAGAGACCGGGAACGCCCGGCCTCAGACAACAGATGCCACGAACGATGAGGTCGATCTCCACGCCGGCATTCGATGCCTCGTACAGGGCCTCGATCACCTCGTGGTCGACGAGGCTGTTCATCTTGGCCACGATCCGCCCTCGGCCTGCAGGCATGGCCGCCTCATTGGCGATGAGGTCGAGCAGACGAGGGCGCAATGCTCCGGGTGCGACGAGCAGGGTGCGAAAGCGCTCCTGGCGTCCGAAGCCGGTCAGGTAGTTGAAGAGTTGGCTGAGGTCGGCCCCGACCTGTGGATCGCACGTCAGCAGCCCGATGTCCTCGTAGATGCGCGCCGTGCGCTCGTTGTAGTTGCCCGTGCCCACATGGCAATAGCGACGCAGCCCCTCGGGCTCCTGACGCACCACGAGCATGGTCTTGCTGTGGGTCTTGAGCCCCACCAAGCCGTACACGACATGGACACCCGCCTCCTCGAGCGCTCGGGCCCATGCAACATTCGCCTGCTCGTCGAAACGAGCCTTGAGCTCGACGAGCGCCACGACCTGTTTGCCCCGCTCGGCAGCCCGGATCAGTGCTGCGACGATCGGGCTGCTCGACGAGGTTCGATACAGGGTGATCTTGATCGCAAGCACATGGGGATCTGCCGCCGCCTGACGAATGAAAGCCGTCACCGATGTCGTGAAGGAGTCGTAGGGGTGGTGCACGAGCAGGTCGCCCTCACGAATGCAGGCGAAGAGATCGACCGGTTCGTCATTGCCGCCGGCCAAACGGGATTGGGTCACCGATTGATGAGGTGGATCCTTCAGATCAAAGCGCGGCAAGGACCAGAGCGCCCACAACCCGCCCAGGTCGAGCGGGCCGTTGAATCGGTAGACATCGTTGGGATCCAGGCCGAGCTCCTGCACGAGCAGCCGCACCATGTCGAGGTCCATGTCGTCGTCGACCTCGAGACGGACCGCTCGACCGAACCTGCGGCGACGCAATTCGATCTCCACCGCCTCGAGCAGGTCGTCGGCCTCTTCCTCCTCCAGGGTCAGGTCGCCGTTGCGGGTGACGCGAAAGGCGTGATGCGCATCGATGAGCATGCCGGGAAAGAGCGCCCCGAGGTGTCGGCCCACGACCTCCTCGAGCGGTATCCATGCATGGTTGTCGGGGAGAACCACGAAGCGGGGCAGCAGATCGGGAACCTTGACGCGGGCAAATCGACGACCACTGCCTGCCGGGTCACGAACCCACACACCGAGGTTCAACGACAGGTTCGAGATGTACGGGAAGGGATGACCCGGGTCCATCGCCAGAGGCGTCAGGACCGGAAAGATCTCGTGATCGAACATGTCGGCAAGAAATTGCCGATCCGGCTCGCCGAGGTCGTCCCAGGTCACCAGGTGGATGTCGGCGCCTGCCAGGGCGGGTTTCACCTCGTCGAGAAAGATCCGGCTCTGATGGGTCAGGAGGTCCTCGACACGGCTGCGGATTGCGAGGAGGTGGTCCGCGGGGCTGCGCCCGTCCGCGGCCGCGACACCTACCTCGGCAGCAACCTGATCCTTGAATCCCGCCACACGTACCTGGAAGAACTCATCGAGGTTCTGACTGAAGATCGCCAGGAACTTCGCTCGCTCCAGCAGCGGTACCGCCGGAGCGTCGGCCAACGAGAGCACTCTCGCGTTGAAGTCCAGCCATGCCAGCTCACGATCGATCAGCCGCGCCTCACCCTGCCGAGCGCTCTCATCCCCGGGGGGAACGGGCGGGCCCGTCGCGATGTAGGTCTCCAGATCGTTCGTCAGCGACACGGCGCCCGATACCTGTCATGCCTCAACGGGACGATCGCGCGAGAGCGCCGGCTCGGAACACTCGAGCCACACGGACGTGGGGAGGTCGCGGAATCAGGACACACGGCGCGTCGCGCCCCCATATCCCGCCGCCCTCAGGCGCGGTAGGCCGGGTCGGCAGACGCCTGATCTTCGGGCAGCCCGAGATCCCACTCCAACGACAGGTTGATGCGCTCGGCATCACGTACCACTCGTTCACGGTTCCGGCGGAACTGAGGATCATGCGGGGGCAGGAACAGGAGCCGAGCGAGCACACGCTGACGAAAGTGATCGATGAGCGCCTGGTCGCCGAACTGAGCATGCACTTCCCAGTGGGGGGCCACGGGGCCCAGATACACAATGCGGACGTGGCCCTGCGGGGGCAGTGACTCAGTAACGGGACTGGGGTCGGACATCGCTCAAGCTCCTGGGCTCAGAAAATCGTCTGCGGAAGTCTCCAGACTACCCGCCTGATCGCTCCACTCCCTGTGAACCCAGTTCGGCCTCGGTCGTGACCACCTTGCCGTTGCGCTCATAGCGAATCTCCACCTTGTCACCGGGCTTCATCCCCCCGATGATCTCGACCACCTCCGACGCCTT
>JACOTK010000145.1 GCA_016178435.1 Actinomycetota bacterium | reverse complement strand
CGATGCCCGAGGGCTTGTGGGTGATCCTCACCGCCGAGTCGGTGGTGTTCACGCTCTGGCCCCCCGGCCCCGACGAGCGATACACGTCGATCTGCAGGTCGTTGGGGTCGATGTGCACGTCGAGCTCCTCTGCCTCGGGCAACACCGTCACCGTCGCCGAGGAGGTGTGCACCCGGCCCTGGCTCTCGGTGACGGGAACCCGCTGCACCCGGTGCGGGCCGCCCTCGTGCTCGAAGTGCGACCAGGCATCATGTCCCTTGACCAGGAAGGTGACCTCGTTGAACCCGCCCATGTCGGAGGGGTCGCTGCCCAGCACCTCGACCTTGAGACCGACACGTTGCGCGTAGGCCAGGTACATCTCGTAGAGGTCCTTGGCGAACAGGTTCGCCTCCTCGCCCCCCTCGGCGCCGCGGATCTCGACGATGACGTTCTTGCCGTCATTGGGGTCACGCGGCAACAGCAGCAACTTGAGCTCGTCCTCGATGCGCGCGATCGTCTGCTCCGCCTGCTCGATCTCCGCCTGGACCATCGCTCGATCGTCGCCGGTCACCTCGGCGAACATCGCCTTGGCGACGCCAAGATCCTCCGTGGCCCTGGGAGACCTCCCGCAACTGATCACGGTCGGCCAGCACGGCGGCATCGGCGAGCCGTCTCTCGAGCTCGGCAAACTCGTCTTCCATGGCAGCAAGGCGTTCGAACACCCTCTCAGGCTACGGCCCAGGCGCTCGGCTCGGGGGATCGGACACCCACGACGCCCTCGGCCCCGGGCTGGAACGGCCGGGTCGGACGGCCGGGTCAGATCGCCAGGTCGAGGGCAACGAGCTCGGCGGGCTCGACGAGAAGCCCCGCGACCATCCTGGTCACCTCGTGCAGGTCACGGCGGGGAAGCACAACGATGAGTCGGCCATGGCGCCCGTCGATCAGGCGCGCCTCGGCGGCCACCGGGATGAGATCGAGATCGACCCCGACCGAGCACACCACGACCAGCGGCCGGCCCTGCAGGTCGACCCCGGTCGCCGCCGCCGGCCACGCCGTGCGCAGATCGGGAGGGGGACGCATGCCCCGCATCGCCTCGAGCGATCCGGCGCCGACAAGATCGGGCGAGTCGATCAGCATCGAGCGTGCGAAACGCTCACGGGCGAGGCGATTGAGCGGGTGCGGCGGCGCTCCCGGGTGCCGATATCGACGCACCAGTTGCACCACCTCCTGCAGGGTCTCGGACGTCGGCCGCTCGGCACTGATCACCTGGTGCGCCTCTCGATCGAAGCGGCCGACACCGATCTCCACCGTCAAGGCATTGTCGACGACGAAGGCCCGGGCCACCTCCAGGCCCTCCACCTCCGCGATCAACATGTCCTGTTCGACAACGGCACGGGCCCCGGCATGGGTGAAGAGATCGGCACAGGATGCCACCGCCGGTTCAAGCTCGGCCACGGCGGCAATGGGCTCGGGCGTGGCGGCGATCAGTTCCCTGCCCTCGATTCGCCAGATCCGAGGCTCGGGATGGAAGGCCTGTGCCTGGCGTGCGAGATGCGCTGCGTCCGAGCCGACGAGCAGATGCAACTCGTCGATGTGTCCCTGTCGTCCCGCCCAGGCCAGGGCCGGCCCCAGTGATCGACCGTTGTCCCGGTCGTTCAGAACCCAGGCCTGCGAACCCAGGCGCAGCGCAGCGCCGGTGGGAAAACCGATCGGAACCTCAGGCGGGATGCGTTCGCCGAGATGAGCGCCGACAAGGGCAGCGAGCTTTGCGGACGACAACGCCTCGCGATGAGCCGCTTTCGAGCCCGGATCGTTCAGGCTCGCGGAAATGCAGACCTACCGTGGTGCAAACGTGCCGTGATGCAGGCGTGCAGGGCGCTCAGGCCTGCGCGTCGGCGCTCTTCTTGCGCTCGCCGTAGCGACGCTGGAAGCGCTCGACCCGACCACCCGTGTCGACGAGCTTCTGCTTGCCGGTGAAGAACGGGTGGCACTCGTTGCACAGCTCACTACGCAGCTCGCTCACGGTCGAGCGGGTCTCGAAGACGTTGCCGCACGAGCACGACACACGAGCGATCTCATACGTGGGGTGGATCTCGGGCTTCATAGTGTTCGCTAGTCTACGGGTGATCACGAAAAAGGACGAATGGTTTGTCGAGTGCCTGGTTCGAGCACGTGGTTCGAGCAGTTGCTCATCCCACTTCCTCGATGTCGGTCCTCAAGGTCGTTCGAACGGAGCCGATCATGAACCTGATGATGCCGAGATCCCGGACGAGGCGCCTCCTCGCCGCAACCATGATGACGACCGGGCTCTTCTTCACGGCAGCCGGAACCTCGCATCTCGGCGCCATTCCCGTGAATATCGTCGGTGGTCCCGAGGCATCGACGCCGTCCGAGGCCCCGCCCATGGTCAAGATCAACGTTCCCGCGAGGCCGGATGCGCCGGCTGCGCTGCGACTCGGGGCCAACCAAGCGGTTACCCTGCACCTGAGCAGCGATCAGCGTCTTCTCGGCACGGGCACCACCGACGCCAACGGCGGCCTTGCGGTCGAGATTCCCCTGCCGGCCGACCTGGCAACGGGGAGCTACACCATCGAGGTGAAGGGCGCGTCGGCGGCCGGCACCCCGATCTCGGTGGACCATCAGATCGACGTGACCACCACGGTGGGCAAGGTGACCAGCCTGCCCGGCGACTCGGCCGACTCCCCCAGCTCGGTCTCCACGCTGTTGGCGGCGCTGTCGCTCGCCTTCGTGGCGGCCAATCTGGTGCTGATCCAGCGACTGTTGAAACGCCGGAACCGTGAGACGACCGCAAAGATCGGACCCGATATCCGCCTCACCTGACGGTCCGGTCGACCTGAGTCCGGTCAGACCTTGGCGGCCTCGGCGAGGAACTCGTCGTTGGAGGCGAAGGTCTTCATCCCGTCCATGAGACGCTCCAGTGCTGCACTGGGTGAGGCGCCCTCGGAGGACAGGGCGTTGAGCGCACGCCGCACGCGCCAG
>JACOTK010000144.1 GCA_016178435.1 Actinomycetota bacterium | reverse complement strand
CGACAGCCTGCTCAACGGCGTCGTTGCCATCGACGCCGAGCGTGCGCTCGCGGTGGCGACCGAGCTCGACAGGGAGTTGGCGGCGGGGGCTTCGCGTGGCCCGCTGCACGGCATTCCCATCACGGTCAAGGACATCATCGACGTCGCCGGTCTTCCCACCGGCGCAGGGTCTGATGCCTATGCCGACATGCCCGGCGTGGACGCTGCCGGTGTCGCCCGTCTTCGTGCTGCCGGCGCGGTCATCCTGGCCAAGGTCACGACCCACGAGTTCGCCCTCGGCGTCACGACGCCACAGAGCCGGAACCCTCATGACCCCACTCGCATTCCGGGAGGCTCGTCGGGCGGTTCGGCCATCGCGGTGGCGACCGGCATGAGCCTGGGCTCGCTGGGCACCGACACCCGTGCATCGATCCGGGTGCCCGCCGCGCTCTCGGGCGTCGTGGGGTTCAAGGCGACCTTCGGAGCGGTACCAACCCAAGGTGTCGTGCCGCTGTCGTGGACGATGGACCATGTTGCGCCGATGGCGCGGACGGTCCATGACGCCGTTCTCATGCTCGATGTGCTGATGGACACTCCGAACCTCTCGCGCTTCGTGGGGTCAACGGTCAAGGGCATGCGCATCGGACCTTGCGAGGCAGCCTTCGAGGGTTGCGAGCCCGACGTCGAGCTCTCGGTGCACGCAGCGCTGCGCACCCTTTCCGAGCTGGGTTGTCAGGTTGGTTCCTCGACCCTGCCCTCGGGGCCCGACCTTGCCCAGGCGAATGCGGCCGGGCTCATCGTGAGTCGTTGCGAGGCGGCAACCTTTCACCGCTCGCTCGGTCTCGACCGATCCCTGTACTGGCAGGAGGTGGCCGAGCAGCTCGAGGAGGCCGAGCGCATCGTCGCGATGGACTATCTCGATGCGCAGCGTCTTCGGGCCGATCTCGGTCGACGCCTCCTGCGGGCATTCGAGAGCCACGACGTGTTGGCCATGCCCACGAGCATCGTGGTGGCCCCGCCGGTGGAGGACTTCGCCCGCTATCTCACCGTGTTGTCGCGCAACGCCATTCCCTGGAGCTTCCTCGGCTTTCCCGCTCTGTCGCTCCCGTGTGCCATGACTCCCCAGGGCCTTCCCGTCGGTCTGCAACTCGTCGCGCCCCCAGGTTGCGAAGCCCGACTGGTCGCCCTGGGCACGGCATTCGAACGCGCGCTCTGACGAGATTCCCCGGGCGGGGAATGGTGAGGAACGGGGAAACGGGTGAAATCGTGATCGGCATCCTCGCTGACAGGTCGAACCCGCCCGCCCGGCCCGACGGCGTGCGCCGGGTCAATTCAAAGGAATCGATTGGACTGCGACCATCCCACAAATCCAGCGTTGTCGAGTTGGTCGGTCATGACGGCTTCAGCCCGAGCGCGGCATGGCGGCGGTCGAAATCGGCGGCAAGGTCGATCAGGGCGGCGCGGCAGTCACCGGTGAATGCCGGCGCGTGCATAGGAGCGAGGGTTTCGATGTCAAGCTCGGCAAGCCGCCGGATCGTTGTCGCGCTGGTCGGGTGCAGTGACAGCGACCCCGGGACGTCGTCCTCGGCCTGTATTGCGGGACTGACGATGTCGTGGGTCGTCGACGCTTCATACTCGCCGTACTGCGTGAACAAGTCGCCGCACAACAGTGTTCTGGTTGTCACGTCGTAGAGCACACCGGCCTCCCAGGCGTGTGGCACGTGCGGGGTGTCGAACCACTGAAGCAGGTGGCCCCCGATATCCAGCGTCTCGCCGTCGGAGAGGGCGCGCGGGGGCCGGTCGGCGAGGTCGCCGATGGACACCATGCAACCGATCTCGCCCTGCGCGACGGTGGCGCCCGGCGCCACGGCGAGCCAGTCGTTCATCGATCCGCACTCGTCGGCTTCGACGTGACCGAAGCTGACCCAGCGCAACGTCTCAGGGGGCAGAATCGTGGACACGCCGCCGGCGACGAGCGGGAACATCTGGCGCATGCCCGTGTGGAACAGCATCGGCTCGTCGCCGGCGATGAGGTACTGGTTGAAGCCGATGGGCGCCCCTACGAAGGCAGAGAGCTGGTAGATGCCGTGAGCGATCTCGGTGACGCGAGTCTCCATCAGAACGGCACCTCCTGCGCGAGAAGACCGGTTCCGGTCGCCCGGCCTGAGAGCGTGCGGCAGAATTCGATGGCGTCGATGGTCAGGTGCTCACCATTCTCGCCCGAGACGTAAGTTCCCCCGGCGGCGCCGGTGAGTGTGAGCGAAAACGACTTGCCGTGGCGGCGGGCCCACTCGGCCACGACGTCGGCGACGATCCGTCCGTCGTGCTCGGCGGTCAGCTGAAGGTCGTGGCCAACGGCCCGAGCGACATCGACGCGGTGCATCCACGGGTCGCGGGTGAGAATGACGTCGAACAGGTAGCCCATCCGCCAAGTCTCGGCCTTGCCGCCTACCTCCTCCTTCATCGGCATCTTGCGAAACAGCAGCGGCCGCGTTGCCCGCCACCGGGCCGCCTGCGGGCCGACCTGGTCGATCTTGTCAATGAGCTCGGTGCTTGACAAGCCGGCGTGGTCGGCGACCTGATTGGCTGTCAGCACGTCGATCATCGCCTCACCCGAGCGTTTCGCCTCCTTCGTCGCCGTGCTCATGGCGCGTATCAGGGTCCGATAGCCCGTGAAGGTCGAGAGCATCCCAGTGCTGTGGCCCGCCAACGCCCGTACGTCCCACAGCGGGCAATCCGTTGGCTTCGACCAGTCGTCTGGGGCGAGCGACCGGAGCTGGTCGGCCACCCGTGCGTATTCCGCTCTTGCCAATGCTTCGACCTCTGCCCGCTCAATGGGCGGGATGGTCGCGACTCGTGTCGCTGTCATGATCTTGGTCTCCTTCCCTTTCCAGGCTTCCTCGCCTTGTTGGTGATGTGCTGGTAGAACATCTCGACCGCCTCGTCGATCAGCCGGACCCAGCGGTCGCCGCCAGGATCGTTGGACATTTGCTGGTCGGTGAGGCCCGTGCCGAGTGCGGTGAACAGGTCGAGCATCGGGGGATCACTCACCCCACAGCGGGCGAGCAGCTCGCCGAGCTCGGCGAGGTTGTCCTCGGAGATCTTGAACGATGCCGGGGACGGCTCGAACCCCGGGATCGTGCGCTGGAACAGCAACTGGTACCGAGCGCTGTCCGCAGCGCAGAAATTGACGAAGAAGCGCAAGACAGCCTTGAGCGCCTCGAGCGGGTCATCCGGCGTCCGCATCGACGCCTTCTGCTCGTCGACGAACTGCTGCGCGCCCTGCGCGTACATGGCGTCATAGATGGCGTTCTTCGAGTCGAAGTAGCTGTAGAGCGACGACGGCTGCATCCCGATGGTGCGTGCGAGGTCTCGCAGCGACAACGCCGCCAACCCGTTGGCCCGCACCTGCTCCCATGCGGCCTCGAGGATCTCCGCCCTCGTAGCCGCATGGCGTTCGGCCCGCCGATCTCTAACCGGTTCTCCTAACATCATTCGGATTGTAGAACGTGATTAGGCGAGTGTCAAGCACTTGTCAGTGTCAGCTCCATATATCAGATATGATAAGCGTCGTGACAGAGATGAGCCCGACCCTCAAGAGGGTGCTTACCTCGGCGGCACAGCTACAGGTGACCGTTCCAGACGCCGTCCTCGTGGGCGGCTCAGCTGCAGCGCTCCATGCCGGCCACCGCGACTCCTTCGACCACGACCACGTGTTGGCAGATCTCATTGATCGCTACGAGGCGGTCCTTGATGCCGTGGAGGCAACCGAAGGGTGGGCAACATCGGTTCGGGCGTCCAAACCACCGTTCACCATCATGGGAAGCCTTGGCGGAATCGAAGCCGGTCTCCGTCAGATGCGCCGCACACGTCCGCTCGAGACTTGCAAGGTCGATGTCGGCGAAGGGGCAATTGTGGTCGCACCAACTGCTGCCGAAACCCTACGCGTCAAGGCTTACCTTGTCGTGCAGCGCAACTTCGTGCGTGACTATCTCGACACGGTGGCGCTCGCAGACCATCTCGGTGAGAGCAGCGCGGTGGCGGTGCTCGCTGACATCGGAGCCTATTACGCAGATCGCTCGGATGAACCTGCGTCTGTGCTCACGTCGCTTGTGATCGCGCTTGCCGATCCGCAGCCTCGTGACCCCGATGTGATTCATGAGCTGAGCCGATACAAGGGACTCGACAAACGTTGGCACCGCTGGGACGCCGTGGTAGGCGAAACTCGCGAACTGGCGCTTCGACTCAGTGGAGCAACTTGATGCCCGTGCAGTTCCGCAACGTCGACGCTTCCCCTCTGGACGACATTACGACCTGGCCGTATGAGGCTCTCGTGACCGCTGTCGACCGCGGTCTCGTTTCCGACTGGCAGCCCATATTTGTCGAGATTCGTCGACGTCCGTGGGGTCCTGTAGCCCGCCGCGTCGAGCGCTACATCGCCTATCGTGACGGTGATGGGGTAAGCAAGTTGTTCGCGATGGCAATCGAACGTGCCAGAACGCGCGCAGACCACGCCTACCGTGCCGCGGTCGCTGAACGGGTTCGAACCGCCGTAGAGCGCTCGGGGCTCACCAGAGCGCAGTTCGCAGATCTGGTGGGTACGAGCGCGTCTCGGTTGAGCACGTATCTGAATGGCAAGGTTGTTCCATCGGCAGCGATGCTCATACGCATCGAGCGAGGAGGTGCAGGCCCTTGCACCCAGCGAGTTCCGCGATGAGTACGGCGCAGACATGGTCCAACTCGCACGGAACGCCTGCCGTGACGATCCGCCCGACGCACCGCCGACGCCCACGACCCGTGTTCAGGACTTTGTGCCCTGGCCCACAGGCGCTTCCCTGGCAAGGCTGAACCGGAACAATGCGGGGAGGCCGGTCCCCCTGGGAGGAGGTCCGCTGTGAACCAGGCGATCAACGGTCACGAGCCGTACCTGGTCGTCGACTCACCGTATGAGTTGGCGCGGTGGCGACCGCTCGTGAACTGGGTGCTGTACATCCCGCACGCCCTGATCCTGTCCGCGCTCCAGTCGCTGGCGCGTGTGGTGTTCTTCGTGTACTGGCTGATGCTGATCTTCACCGGCAAACTGCATCCGGGCGTCTTCGGCGTGATGGTGATGTATGAGCGGTACAACGCTCGCGCCGGTGGGTTCCTCGTCGGCTGGTCGCAGGCGTACCCGCCATTCGAGTTCTCGACCGGCGCGGTCGACAACAACGGCTATCCGGCCGTCCGGTTGAACCTGCCGGCGGCGCCGGAGTCCGCGTCCCGGTCAGCGGGACTCAACGTGCTGAAGGCGATTCCGCACTACGTCGTGCTGATGATTTTCCTGATCGGTGCCGCGGTGGCTGCCGTGATCGGCTGGTTCGCCGTGCTGTTCACCGGTGCGTGGCCCCACGGCATGCGGGACTTCCTGGTGCAGGTCAACAACTACCAGTACCGGATCTGGACCTACGTGACGATGGTCGACAACAACTACCCGAGATTCGG
>JACOTK010000027.1 GCA_016178435.1 Actinomycetota bacterium | reverse complement strand
GGTCGAGATCGAGCTGGGCGCCCCCAAGCTGCCCTCATTTCCCCTGCCCGAGGGTTTCGAGACCGACGGAACCTACCTGCGGAGCCTGACCTATGAGGGTGCACACAGGCGATGGGGTCAGACGCTGCCGGCCGAGGCGACCGAGCGTCTGGACTACGAGCTCGGCGTCATCGCGGAGATGGGCTTCTCGTCCTATTTTCTCATCGTGTGGGATCTCATCGACTACGCGCACAAACGCGGCATTCGGGTGGGGCCCGGGCGCGGGAGCGCAGCGGGATGTGCGGTTGCCTACTGCCTGGGCATCACCGATCTCGACCCGATTCGTTACGACCTCTTGTTCGAACGGTTCCTGAATCCCGGTCGAATCCAGATGCCCGACATCGACATGGACTTCGACGACCGTTACCGCGACGAGATGATCCGGTACGCATCCGATCGCTACGGCCGAGACCATGTGGCGCAGATCGTCACCTTCTCGACGATCAAGGCACGAGCCGCCGTGCGAGACGCTGCACGCGTGCTCGGCTATCCCTACATCGTCGGCGACAAGGTGGCCAAGGCCATGCCCCCGCTCATCATGGGTCGCGACACCCCGTTGCGAGCCTGTCTCGACCTCGTGGCCGGAAACGAGGACGGCTACAAGATGGCGGGCGAGTTGCGCGAGATGTACGCGGGCGACCCGGATGCCCGCAAGGTGATCGACGTCGCCAAGGGCCTCGAAGGGCTGCGTCGACAGGACGGCATCCACGCTGCGGCGGTGGTGATCACCGATCTGCCGCTCACGGAGTATCTCCCCATCCAGCGAAAGCCCGAAGCGGGACAGGACCCCGACGATGCGCCGATCGTCACCCAGTACGAGATGCACGGGGTCGAGGATCTCGGGCTGCTGAAGATGGACTTCCTCGGACTGCGGAACCTGTCGGTGATCGAGACGGCCCTCGATCTCGTCGAGGAGCACACGAGCCTGCGTCCCGACATCGATCACGTTGCCCTCGACGACGACGACACGCTGGCGATGTTGCGCAACGGCGACTCCATCGGGGTCTTCCAGCTCGAGGGCGGTCCGATGCGTTCGCTCATGCGATCACTCGCTCCGACGAGCTTTGACGACGTCGCCGCACTCGTCGCCCTCTATCGACCCGGTCCGATGGCGGCGAACATGCACAACGACTACGCCGATCGCAAGAACGGCCGAAAGCCGATCGAGTACCTGCATCCCGACCTGAAGGAGATCCTGGGTGACACCTACGGCCTGATGATCTACCAGGAGTCGGTCATGCGGGTCGCCCAGCGATTTGCGGGGTATTCGCTCGCGGAGGCCGACAACCTGCGCAAGGCATGTGGCAAGAAGATTCGCGAGATGATCGCCAAGGAGCGAGAGAAGTTCGTGGATGGCTGCGAGACCACGGGCTACGGCGCGGCGATCGGCACCAAGCTCTTCGACATCATCGAGCCCTTCGCCGACTATGCCTTCAACAAGAGCCACTCCTACGGCTACGGGCTGGTCGCCTATCAGACGGCCTGGCTGAAGGCCCATCATCCCGTGGAGTACATGGCGGCCCTGCTCACCTCGGTCAAGGACAACCAGGACAAGTCGGCGGTCTATCTCAACGAGTGCCGCCAGTTGGGCATCAAGGTCCTGGTGCCCGACGTGAACATCTCGGGCTCCGATTTCACCGCTCGTTACGACGACCAGGGCATCGGATGCATTCCCTTCGGCCTGTCCGCCGTGCGCAACGTCGGGGAGGGTCTGGTGGCGTTGATCATCGAGGAGCGCCGGAAAGGCGGAGCCTTCGCGGACTTCTACGACTTCTGCGAGCGCGTCGACCCACAGGTGCTGAACAAGAGGGCACTCGATTCACTCATCAAGGCCGGCGGCTTCGACTCGCTGGGCCACCCGCGTAGGGGATTGCTGGTCAGCTACGAGCAGATCGTGGAGCGGACCCTCGCCCGGCGCCGCGAGCGTGATCAGGGGGTCATGAGCCTGTTCGAGGATGGGAACGCCTCGGTGGCGCCCGCATTCGACGAACGGACCGACATCCCGGATCTTGCCTTCGACAAGTCCCAGCAGCTCGCCTTCGAGAAGGAGATGCTCGGGCTCTACGTCAGCGATCATCCCCTGATGGGCGTGGAACACCTGCTTGCCAAGCGGGCCGAGTGCACGATTGCCGAGCTTCGGGAGGCGAGCGAGACGCCCGGCGGCGGAGGTGGTCAGGGGGGACAGGGCGAGATGCGCCTGGTGGGGGGTGTCGTCACCAATCTCTCTCGGAAGTATACGAAGAAGGGCGACCTCATGGCCGTCTTCGTGCTCGAGGACCTGCAGTCGGCCATCGAGGTGATGGTTTTTCCGAAGACCATGTCCGAGCACGGTTACAAGCTGGTCGACGATGCCGTCGTGGTGCTCCGAGGTCGGCTCGACACGAGGGACGACGTTCCCAAGATCATCTGCACCGAGATCACCCCCATCGAGCTCGAGGAGGGGGGCACTCCCGTTCGCCTGCACCTGGCGGCGCAGGGCCTCGACGACGACAAGGTGGAGCGGCTGAAGAAGCTGCTGTTGCAGCACCCCGGCGACTCCCCGGTGCTCTTGCATGTGGGGGCGACCGTGCTGCGTCTGCCCGCTTCGTTCAACGTCGACACCACCCGGGGCCTGGCAGGGGAGTTGCGCGTCATGCTCGGCGTCGACGGCGTCGAGCTCTGAGTTGCGCGAACACCCCTTCACGCGCTGGACTGGTAGGGCCACAACCATTGGGTGTCGAGTGACGGGAAACAGATGCCGATCGACGTCGAGACCAAAGATTGCACGTCGCTGAGTGACGCAGAGCTCGCCGAGATGGGCGATATCTGTACCGACGGGCCTGCGCGCTACGACATCGGGCTGCTCTCGAAGCAGGCCGAGGTCTGGGTGCTGGTCAGCATTGCCCGCAACAACGGCGTGCTCCAGGGCTTCTCCTTCTGCACGCTGGAACGGATCGGTGGCACTCCTGCGGTGGTCATCGGTATGGCTTCGATCAAGAGGACAGCCAAGCGCCAGGAGGTCCTCAAGGCCATCATGGCGGACCAGTTCCGACGCTCGGTGATGGCCTTCCCCGATGAGGACGTCCTCGTCGGA
The DNA here is from genome assembly GCA_016178435.1 of Actinomycetota bacterium. Lineage (GTDB taxonomy): Bacteria > Actinomycetota > Acidimicrobiia > Acidimicrobiales > CADCSY01 > JACOTK01. The sequence continues at coordinate 355 of JACOTK010000027.1, read as the reverse complement.
ACCCGCTTCCTGGGTCCGTCGGGGTTCGACGCATTCAAGGTCTTCATCAAGCTCGAAGACGTGGTTCCCCGTCCCGGGCACAAGGCGACGGGTGAGGAGCGTGCGTGGGGTCGTCGTCTGGCGAAGCGCTTCGGCGTTGACGGCGACTACCTTGATCGTGAGTTCATCGCCCGGGGCGATGGAGGTCCGGGATGTGCGCTCGACCACGACAGTCTGAAGCCCGAAACCCTCGATGCAGACATCGTCGCCTTCTTCGACGATGTCGACGCAGAACGGGGTGACTCGTTGGTTGCCTGCGGTTGGGCCATGGCCGAAGACCTGGCCAAGAAGGCCAAGCCTGCCGGCTGAGTCGGCC
>JACOTK010000114.1 GCA_016178435.1 Actinomycetota bacterium | reverse complement strand
GAACACGAGCTGATCATCAAGAAGTCGTGGCCTCGCCCCGCCACGTCCGTCGTTCCGTGCACCACGACACGGCGTGGGCTTGCCTCGCACATCAGGTTCGCCATCTCACGGGCTCTTCGGTTCCTACCCCATTTCTGAGCCGGGCAGCAGGCCCATGGCCGCTCGGGCCTTTGCGAGATTCGGGCCGGCGGTCGATCGGGCCTTGTCGGCGCCTGCGTCCAGCACTTTCAGGACGTGATCCGGCGCCTCGATCAGCTCGGCGTAGCGCGTCCGGACCGGCTCGAGATAGGTCACGACAGCCTCGGCGACATCCTTCTTGAGGGCTCCGTACCCGCTGTAACCGGTGGCAAGGTCGGTTGTCGTGCCCCCGCCCGCGACGGCCAACAACTCCAGCAGGTTCGACACCCCGGGCTTGGCATCCCGGTCGAATCGAACCTCATTGTCCGCATCGGTCATCGCCCGCATGATCTTCCTGGTGATCACCTCGGGCGCCTCGAGCGCCAGGATTTTTCCCTGCGGGGAGCTGCGTGACTTGGACATCTTCTGGGTCGGGTCCTGCAGGTCCATGATGCGGGCGCCCACCGGGGGAATGGCCGCCTCGGGAACCACGAAGGTGTCGCCGTAGCGGGTGTTGAACCGGATGGCGAGATCACGGCACAACTCCAGGTGCTGTCGTTGGTCGTCGCCCACCGGCACCCGATCTGCCTGGTAGGCGAGGATGTCGGCCGCCATGAGCACCGGATAGGTGAAGAGCCCGACCCGCGCCGAGCCCTCGTCGCCGGCGACGGTCTTGTCCTTGAACTGGGTCATGCGTCGCAGCTCGCCGTACGACGCGACGCATTCCAACAACCAGGACAACTCCGTGTGCTGGGGCACGTGACTCTGGACGAAGAGCGTGCAGACGTCGGGGTCGAGACCGCCGGCGAGCAGGAAGGTCGCCATCTGCAGCGTCTTTGCCCGCAGGAGAGCGGGGTCCTGCTCACTGGTGAGGGCATGGAGGTCGACGACGCAGAAGAAGCTGTCGTGCACGTGCTGGTCGAGCACCCAATGTTGCACCGCCCCGACGTAGTTGCCGAGGTGAATCTCACCGGTGGGTTGGATGCCTGAGAGCACGCGGGTCATCTCGACAGCGTATGCATCACGGGGCTTGCGGCTGAACCTACTATGGAGTGATGCCCTACGACGTCGCCACAACCGTCTTCGAAGGGCCTTTCGACCTGCTCCTGCACCTCATCGTCAAGGAACAGGTCGATCTCTACGAGGTGTCGCTCTCGACCATCGTTGACGCCTACCTCGCGGAGTTGGACCGCATGACGAGCGCATCGGAGGCTCTGGACCTCGAGGTGGCGACCGAGTTTCTGCTGATTGCCGCCACACTGGTCGAGCTCAAGGCCCGTCGCCTCCTGCCCGGCCGCGATGACGTCGATCTGGACGACGAGCTCGTGCTGTGGGAGGAACGTGACCTGCTTCTCGCCCGCCTGCTCGAGTGCAAGACCTTCAAGGACGCGTCCGGCGTGTTGGGTTCACTGGCAGCGATCGCCGGGCGTTCGTACCCCCGGACTGCAGGCGTCGACGAGCGATTCCTCAATCTCGTCCCCGACCTGCCGAAGGGCGTCACGCCCTTGCAGCTCCGAGCGGCGTTTCTGCGAGCTGTGACCCCGAAGCCCGTTCCCCGAGTCGACATCCGTCACATGACCATGATTCGGGCGACCGTCGCCGATGCGGTGGCCGAGCTCATCGACGAGCTGCCCAGAGTCGGGCGCATCTCCTTTCGACGCCTCACGGGCGAGCTGGTCGAGCGCATCGAGGTCATCGTACGGTTCCTGGCAATCCTGGAACTGTTCAAACAAGGTCTGGTCGATCTCCGACAGGCCGACACCTTTGGCGATATCGAGGTGGTCTGGCAGGATCGTGGCGTCGATCTCTCCGGTAACCTCATTGACCTGACCGACCGCGCGCTCGCCGGCATCGACACCTACGAGGGATGACCATGGAGCCTGATCAGACGCCCTCGATCGAGGCAGGACGCGCACTCGAGGCGATCCTCCTGGTCGCCGATCAACCCGTGGAGCCGGCCCTGCTGGCCCAGGTCCTCGACCTCGAGCCCCGGCGGGTGGAGGAGCTCTGCGCCGCGCTCGGCGCACGGTGCGAGGAGGAGAAGCGTGGTTTCGTCCTTGCCCGGGTCGCCGGTGGCTACCGCTTCCAGACTGCCCCGGACCTGTCGGGCCATGTCGAACGTTTCGTGCTCGAAGGTCAGTCGTCCCGACTCTCGGCTGCGGCATTGGAGACCCTGGCGATCGTGGCCTACAAGCAGCCGATCTCCCGAGCCCAGGCTTCGGCGATTCGTGGTGTCAACGTCGACGGAGTCATGCGCACCCTGCAACAGCGTGGCTACATCACCGAGGTCGGTCGAGACCCGGGGCCCGGCCAGGCGTTGTTGTTCGGCACGAGCACGACGTTTCTGGAGTGGCTGGGCCTCGATTCACTGGCCGACCTGCCCCCATTGGCCGAGTTCGTTCCGGGACCCGAGGTCGTCGAGGCGCTCGAGGTCGGGCTGCAGTGGGACGACGGCGGTCTCGCGGTCGACGACGAGAGGCGGCGATCGTCGACGCTCTGAGCCTTCCCGATGGCGAGCGCCTGCAAAAGGTCCTCTCGCGAGCCGGGTTCGGTTCGCGACGGGTCTGCGACGAGTTGATCGAGGCGGGCCGGGTCAGCGTTGAAGGCGTCACGGCCAATCCAGGCTGTCGTGTCGATGTCGAGACCGCTCGGATCGCCGTCGACGGGGTTCCGGTCTCGGTGCTCGACGGCCTCGTGTACTACCTGCTCAACAAGCCGCTGGGCGTCATCTCGACCGCAGACGATCCTCAAGGACGGCCAACGGTGGTGGACCTGGTCCCATCGGAACCCAGGGTGCATCCCGTTGGGCGCCTTGATGCCGACACCGAGGGCCTTCTGCTGCTCACCAACGACGGTGATCTCACGTTTCGTCTGACCCATCCGAGCTTCGGCGTGGAGAAGGAATATCTCGCCGAGGTCCGAGGCGCCCCCACGAGAGCCTCACTTCGCAGACTGCGGGAGGGCGTCGAGCTCGACGATGGCGTCACCAGCCCGGCCAAGGTCGCCTTGACGCCCCCGCATCTGTTGACCATTACGATCCACGAGGGGAGAAACCGCCAGATCAGACGGATGTGCGAGGCAGTGGGCCATCCCGTGATCCGACTCGTTCGCACGCGCATCGGTCCGCTCGTCGACCGCCGCCTGCCCCCGGGCTCGTGGCGCGAGCTGACCCGGGACGAGGTCCGCTCACTGGAATGCGCCGCCGTCGAGGCCAACGTCGAGACCACGACGCCCTCGAACTAGCATCGACGCCGTGCCGGATGCATTGCGTGCGCTTCGTGGCGCCACCACCATTGACAACGACACCGCCGAGGAGATCGACGAGCGGGTCGTCACCCTGTTGCGTGCCATGTTGGAGCGCAACAGGGTCGATCATGATGATCTGGTGAGCATCATCTTCACCGCCACCGACGACATCCACGCCAAGTTCCCTGCCGCCGCGGCACGATCGATCGGGCTTGGCGACGTGCCGCTCCTGTGCGCTCGTGAGCTCGACATCGAGGGCGGCACCCCTCGGTGCATTCGGGTCCTCATGCACCTGACAACCTCACTTGGTCGCTCGGAGATGCACCACGTCTACCTCGAGGGCGCCAAAGGGTTGCGCGATGACCTCCCGGACTGACTCGGGATCGAGAAGGGCGCAGGTCGTCGGCATCGGTCTCATCGGTGGGTCGATCGGCATGGCGCTCCGCGCCGGTGGGTGGCATGTCACCGGTGTCGATCGCGATGCCGTGCGTGTCGAGAAGGGTGTAGCGCTCGGCGCACTCGACGCCTCCGGTTTCGACGAGGATGCGGCCATCATGTTCGTCGCCACTCCCGTCGGGGCTGTGGCCGAGGTGGTCGCCCAATGCCTTGGCAGGGGATCGGGTGTCGTCACCGACGTGGGAAGCGCAAAGCACGCCATCGTCTCGGCGGTGCCCGACGGGCGCTTCGTCGGCGGCCATCCCATGGCCGGCAGCGAGCAGGAGGGCGTCGAGGGCGCCCGCCCCGAGCTCTTCGAGGGGTCGGTCTGGGTGCTGACACCGGTCGAGGGAACCGACCCCGGCGCCCATGCCCTCGTGCGCTCGGTTGTGGCGTCGCTCGGAGCCGAGGTCATGGAGCTCTCGCCGCAGCGCCACGATGCGTTGGTTGCCATGGTCTCGCACGTGCCTCACCTCACCGCAGCCTCCCTCATGGGCCTCGCCGCCGAGGGCGCAGAGGAGCATCGAGCGCTGCTGCGTCTCGCCGCAGGGGGCTTTCGTGACATGACACGCATCGCCGCAGGCCACCCGGGCATCTGGCCCGACATCTGTGTCGAGAATCGCGATGCAATTGTGGACGTCCTGAGACGACTCGAGGAGGAGCTCGCCCACACGCGCTCGCTCGTTGAACGGGGTGATCGAGCGGGAGTGCTCGACATTCTCGAGCGGGCTCGTGCTGCTCGGGTGAACCTGCCTGCCAGGGTGGCGCGCACCTCGGAGATGGCCGAGGTGCGCATCCCGGTGCCGGACCGGCCCGGCGTGCTGGCCGAGGTCACGACGCTGGCATCAGAGCTCGGCGTGGACATCGCCGATCTGGAGATCGCCCACTCGGCCGAGGGCGATGCCGGTGTGTTGATCCTGGTGATCGAGGGCGAATCGATCGACCGGCTCCGGGACGCTCTGGCGGCCCGGGGCTATCACGCCTCGATGCGGAGCCTCGCATGACCACCGGCGATCCCTCTGCCGATCGACTCCTGGTGCAGGGTGGGCGGTCCGTCCGGGGCGTCGTCAGGGTGCCGGGCGACAAGTCCGTAAGCCATCGGGCTCTGCTTCTGGCCGCCCTTGCCGAGGGAACCTCGGTCGTGCACGGACTGTCCACCGGTCAGGACGTGGCGCACACCCGTGCGGCGATGGCTGCGATGGGGGTGCGCTTTGACGGTGAGCAGATTACCGGGGGCGACCTGCACGAGCCCGGCCAGGTCATCGATGTCGGGAACTCCGGTACCGGTATCCGCCTGCTGGCGGGTTGGTGCGCGGCGCGTCCATGGCTGACCATCCTGCAAGGTGATGCCTCGATCGCGCGTCGCCCGATGGATCGGGTGGTCGAGCCTCTGACCCGCATGGGCGCCGCGATCGACGGTCGCGTGGGCGGGCGCTTCCCGCCCCTCGTCGTGCGTGGCGGGCAACTGAGGGGCATCGACTACGAGCTCCCCGTGGCGAGCGCACAGGTGAAGGGTGCGGTGCTCCTGGCCGGCGTCGGAGCGGACGGCGAGACGATCGTGCGCGAGCGCGCGCCGAGTCGTGTGCACACCGAGGAGTTGCTGGCCTTGGCGGGCGCCGACATCGAGGTGATGCCCGATCCCGATCAGGGTGGACGGGTTGTGCGGGTACGACGATCGCGCCTGACGCCGTTCACGCTCGATGTGCCGTGTGATCCGTCCCAGGCAGCCTTTTGGATCGTGGCCGCCTGCATCGCCCCCGACAGTGACGTGACGCTGGAGCGTGTGTATGTGGGACCGGCACGGGCGGCGTTTCTCGCGGTGTTGCAGCGCATGGGCGCCGACATCGAGGTGACGGACCGAGGCGTCAACACCGCCGACATTCGAGCCCGCACCAGTGCGTTGCGCGCGACATCGGTGGGAGGCGAGGAAGTTCCGGGACTGATCGACGAGATTCCCGTGCTCGCCGTTGCGGCCGCGGTGGCGGAGGGAACGACAACCTTTCGCGACGCCGGCGAGTTGCGGGTCAAGGAGAGTGACCGGGTGACCACGACGGTGGCCATGTTGCATGCGCTGGGTGTATCGGCAGAACCTCGTCCCGACGGTCTGGCGGTGCGAGGCGGGGGAGCGGGTTCCCTTCGGGGCGGGCAGGTCGACTCGCACGGCGACCATCGAATCGCCATGAGCGCGGCGATCGCGGCGTTGGGCGCCACAGGAGAGACCGCCATCGACGGTTGGGGAGCCGTCGCCACCAGCTATCCAGGTTTCGAGGAGGAACTGCAACGATGCGCGTCATAGCAATCGACGGGCCCGCCGGCTCGGGAAAGTCCACCGTGGCCCGTCACCTCGCCGAACGCCTTGGGCTCGAGTATCTCGACACGGGGGCGATGTATCGAGCCGTGGCGTTTGCGGCGCTCAGGCGAGGGATCGACCCGGCCGAGGCCGACAAGGTGGCACAGATGATGGGCGATATCGAGATCGAGGTCGATGCCACCTCGGTGGTCGTCGACCGAGTGGACGCAACGATCGAGATCCGTGGCCCGGAGGTGACCAGGGCGGTCAGCACGGTGGCGGCCAACGCCGGCGTTCGACGCGAGCTCGTCGCCCGTCAGCGGTCCTGGGTGGCGCGCCGGGGAGGGGGCGTGATCGAGGGCCGCGACATCGGGACCGTCGTGTTTCCCGACGCCGAGCTGAAGGTCTACCTGACCGCACGTCCGGAGGTTCGTGCCGGACGTCGCCACAAGGAGGTGTCCGATCTCGACTACGAACAGGTCGCTGCCGACATGGCCCGTCGCGACACGCTCGACACGACCCGCGACATCGACCCTTTGCAGGAGGCGCACGGAGCCATGATCATCGACACCAGCGACCGAGATGTCGATGACATCCTCGACGAGCTCTTGAGCCTTCTCCCATGAGTGACGACACATCGGCTGCGCAACTTCCCACCCGATTCGAGTTGGCGTTCTACCAATTGGTGCGGGTCGTCGTGGTCGCCTTCTGTCGCCTCTTTTGGCGGTTGAAGGTCGAGGGAGTCGAGAACGTCCCGCCAACCGGGTCCTTCATCCTGGCGCCGGTCCATCGATCCAACGTCGACAGCCTGGTGGTGGCAGCCGCGACGAAACGCCGCATGCGCTACCTCGGCAAGCACGAGATGTGGAAGTACCGGGCGTCGGCCTGGTTCTTCAGCACGATGGGTGGCATTCCCGTGAACCGGGGAACGCCCGATCGCGATGCGCTGCGTGCATGCGAAGCGGTGATCGCCGACGGTGAACCGCTCGTCATGTTCCCCGAGGGAACCCGTCGATCCGGCCCGTTGGTCGAGGACATCTTCGACGGGGTCGCCTTCGTTGCCGCGCGTGGCGGGGTTCCCGTCGTTCCGGTCGGCATCGGGGGCTCCGAGCAGGCCATGGCGAAGGGGGCAAGGATGGTTCGCCCTGTTCGCATCCGCATGGTGATCGGGGCGCCCCTGTTTCCCGAGACGACGCCGGAAGCCGGAAGAGTTCCCCGCCGAGCGGTTCGTGAGCTCTCGGAGCAACTGAGGGATGAGATGCAACGCCTCTTCGACCAAGCCCAAGGAGGATGAGTCATCATGGGTAGGACGTGGAATCACCTCACCGATGAGGTTGCGGCGTTCTGTGATCGTCAGCACGTCTTCTTCGTCGCGACGGCGCCCGACGAAGGCGGTCATGTCAATCTCTCTCCCAAGGGCTACGAGAGCTTTCGGGTGCTCGACGCCCTCACGGTTGCCTACATCGACCTGACGGGCAGCGGTGTCGAGACGATTGCCCATCTGCGCCTGAACGGGCGCATCACGGTGATGTTCACGGCATTCGAGGGTCCCCCCGACATCGTTCGCATCTACGGCGTCGGAGAGGCCTTGATGGCCGGTACCGATGAGTACGCCGCGCTGGCTCCCGAGTTCCCCGATTTCCGCGGTGCACGGGCGATCATCCGCATCGCCATCGAACGTGTTTCGAGCTCATGCGGCTACGCCGTGCCGCTCATGAAGTACGTGGGGGAGCGCAGTCGCCTCGACGAATGGGCCGCGAGCAAGTCCGACGAGGAGATGGCCGACTATCAGGCACGGAACAACGCCGTCAGCATCGACGGGCTGCCCGGCTTGTTCGACTGACCCTGCCACTCTCGATGCTTTCGATCCACGCCCGGCGGGCGGGTACGGGGGATCGGGACCTCGTGATCGGGAGTGATCGAGTGCGGTGGCCGGGACTGCCGTGGTGGCTACGGGCGAAGCGAGGCAAGGACCGTGCTGGCCGACAGATCGCGGTCGAGCGCACCCGGAACGTTCGGTGGCGATGCCAGTGCGAAGCCCGCCAGCGTGGTGATGGCCCCAAGGAGCTCCCGCAGCTCACGCGGGGGCGGAAAGTACTCGTCCTCGGTCGTGATCGACACCTCCTCGACACCGTTGAGCGGGGCCAGGCGGTCGAGGATCGCCGCGACGACTTCTTCGGCCGCCGACGCGCCGGCGGTCACGCCGATGACGCCCACGAGGTCGTCGGGCAACTCGTCGGGGCCGTTCACCCGCAACACGCGGGGACATCCCGTTGCAGCGGCCACCTTGGCCAGCGCAACGGTGTTCGAGGAGTTCGCCGATCCGATCACCACCACCGCGTCGCAGCGTTGCGCGATCTGCACCAGTGCCGATTGACGGTTGGTCGTGGCGAAACACAGGTCGCTGCGACCGGGCATCCAGAGATCGGGGAAACGCTTTCGGGCTGCGTCGAGCACGCCCGACCAGTCGTGATGGCTCAACGTCGTCTGGGCCAACAGCGCCACCGGCCGTCCCGGGTCAACCAGGTCGGCGACATCGGCCTCGGTCTCGACGAGATGGGTGTCCTCCGGCGCGACCGCCATGGTCCCCACGGCCTCATCGTGACCCTCATGGCCGATGTAGAGGATGGCGAAGCCCTTGCCGGCCCTCGTCTTGACCTCATGGTGCACCTTGGTGACCAGGGGGCAGACCGCGTTGACCACGTAACCTCCGGTCCCTCGGGCCGCCACGACGACCTCGGGCGCCGACCCGTGGGCGGAGAGCATCAACGGCGCCCCTGGCGGGACCTCGGCGATGTCATCCACGAACACCACCCCAAGTCCACGGAAGCGGTCCACCACGAGTTGGTTGTGAACGATCTCGTGATAGCAGTAGACGGGCGGCTCGAATGCTCGCACCATCCACGCCAAGGCCTTGATGGCCATCTCCACTCCCGCACAGAACCCTCGTGGGGACGCGAGCAGAACCCTGTCGACGTTCATCGTGGTCCACGCTAGCGGTGACGTACGCTCTGTCATGGCTCGTGTTGCCGCGATAGGTCTCGACTCAGCGGACTGGGCGCTCACCGAGCGTTTGATGACCGAGGGCAGGATGCCCAACCTCGCTCGCCTGCGCTCCCGAAGTGTCGAGATCCTCATGCACAACGACATCGTCGGAAAGCCCGAGGAGGCCTGGGCCTCGTTTCTCTACGGTGACGCTCCCTATCAGGCCGGCTACTGGAGCAATCTGGCCTTCGACCCGGCGAGCTATCGCTCCTACCGCCAGGGGATCTTCCCGGGCATGCCCTTCTACGCGTCCGACGAGCGGAGGTCCCTGATCTTCGATGTGCCGAAATGCGGGATCCGGCGCGATGTCCACGGCATCCAGGTCACCGGATGGGGAGCGCACGCAGCGTCGTTTCCCCGCGCGTCAAGCCCTGCGGGCGTGCTCACCGAGTTGGATGAGTCCATCGGCACGCATCCAGGCCTGAACAACGACTACCACGACGGGTGGTATCAACCCGACTACATCGACGAGCTCGGCGATGCCCTCGTCGACGGGTCAGCGCTTCGGACCAAGGCGACCCGTCATCTTCTTGAGCGTGAAACGGCCTGGGATCTGTTTCTGACCGTCCTCTCGGAGCCTCATTCCGGGGGCCATCACTTCTGGCACGGCGTGGACACCAGTCATGTCCTTGGGGGAGCGCCGACGGCCCCACAGGCCGGCCGACGCATGATCGACGTGTACGAGGCCGTCGATGCAACGCTCGGAGGCATCGTGGAGGCCCTGCCGGAGGACGCGGTCGTGGTGGTCTTCTCCGTTCACGGCATGCAACCAAACGACAGTGATGTCGCAGCAGCTCTCCTGTTGCCCGAGCTCCTGCACCGCCACCACGGGGGGTCGCCGAGGCTGAAGGGTGGAGACCTCGCGCAGTGGCGCCGGCAGGGGTGTCCCCCCGTGCAGGCCGACCCGCGTCGACGCCCGTTGGCCTTTGCCCGCGACACCCTTGACGCCTCTTTGGTCGCCGGCCTTCGCCGCCGCGCCAAGGCGGGTGTCCTGTTGGACGTCGAACGCGCCCTTCGTCGGGCACGGGGCCGCCCGCCCGCCCACCGCCCCCCATGGAAGCCCGCCGCCGGGGTGCCACCCGAGGTCGATCTGGACACCGTCGGACCCGGAGGCGTCGATGAGCCCGCCACGGACTACCCGAACCTCTGGTACCGGGACGCATGGCCGTCCATGCGCGCCTTCTCGCTGCCCTCCTTCGGTGAGGGACGCGTGCGGGTCAATCTTCGCGGGCGCGAGCGGGACGGCCTCGTCGAGGTGGACGACTACGACCGGACGTGCGGGGAGATCGAACAACTCCTGGGTGAGTCGATCAACCCACGCACCGGTCGCTCCATTGCGGCACACGTGGAACGCACCCATGGGAACGATCCCTTCGATCCGCTCGCCCCTGACGGGGATCTGCTCATCACCTGGGATACCGCCGTCGATGCCGTTGCACACCCGACCCTCGGCGCCATCGGGCCCTTTCCGATGCTGCGCATGAGCGAGCACTCCAACGCCGGATTCGCCCTGATATCCGGTGAGGGCATCGAGCCGGCCCGTGCACGCAAGCGACCCACTGCCGAGCTGGCGCCTTTGATCCTGTCGCTGCTCGATGGCGGGGCCGCGCTCTGATCCACGGCCCGGGATGTGCCCGAACCTTCCAGACCATGGGGGTTTGTGCCGCAACACGTATCCTTGGGACATGTCTCTTCCCTGCGTTGTTGCCGTCGCGCCCGGCTCACCGGCCGACAGGGCAGGGTTGCAGCCCGGCGACGAGGTCGTCGCCATCGGCGGGCGTGCGCCACGTGACGTCATCGACTGGCAGATGTGGGTGGATGATGCCGATATCGAGCTCGACGTTCGTCGGGGCGGGCTCGATCAGACGCTCACCGTTGTCAAGCGTGAGGGCGAGCCCCTGGGGGCCGAGGTCAGCTCGGCCCTCTTCGACCAGGTGCGCACCTGTGACAACCACTGTGAGTTCTGCTTCATCCATCAATTGCCGCCCGGGATGCGCAAGAGCCTGTACCTCAAGGACGACGACTATCGACTCAGCTTCCTGTACGGGAACTTCACGACACTGACGCGATTCACGGAGTCCGATCTCGAGCGGGTGGTGACGGGCAGGCTCAGCCCACTTCACGTGAGCATTCACGCCACCGATGTCGAGGTCCGTGCACGGATGCTCCGCAATCGTCGGGGGGCGACCAGTCTTCGGTGGTTGCGTGCACTCCTCGATCACGGCATCGAGGTCCACGGCCAGGTGGTGGTGTGTCCGGGAATCAACGACGGCGCGGTGCTCGACGACACCTTGTGCGGGGTCCTGGACGACTATCCCGAACTGGCCTCGATCTGCGTCGTCCCCCTCGGCTTGAGCCGATACTCCACCGAGGATGCCATGCGGGCGCACACGACCGACGAGGCCCGTGCGGTGCTCGACACGGTCGAGTCGTGGCAACGGGTCTTTCGATCCCTGCTGGGTCGACGCATGGTGTTCGCCGGTGACGAGTACTACCTGTTGGCCGATCGATCGTTCCCGTCCGCCCAGACCTATGAGGGCTTTCCCATGCACGAGGACGGCGTGGGTATGGCGCGGGCGTTCGAGGAGGAGTTCCTCGGACGAACCGATCAGCCCATCGGCGTGCAGGCCGGGTTCTTCTCGTGGGTCGAGGGCGCCCCGGCGACGGGCTACCGAGCGCCTCGTGCCGCCGCTACGCCCGTACGACTGCAACGACGCGACCTCCGACCGGTCGGCGTCCTGACCGCTCCCTACGGTGCACGCGTGCTCACGCCACTGCTGGCCGGCCTCCCCAGGGACGATGTGCGCGTCATCACCGTCGCCAACGAGTACTTCGGCGGCAACATCGGGGTGACAGGGCTCATGGTTGGCGCGGACCTGGCGCGGACATTGGGCCAGGAACCCGATGGCCACCGCTACCTGGTGCCCGATGTCTGCGTGTCACAGGGTCGTTTCCTCGACGGCATGACACCCGAAGAGCTGCCACGGGCGGTCGAGATCATACCCACCGACGGCGTTGCCCTGCGCCGGGCACTGGAGCGGTCGAGGCGATGAGTCGGCCACGTTTGCCCGTCGTGGCCATCGTCGGCCGTCCCAATGTCGGGAAGTCGACCCTGTTGAATCGCGTCGTGGGACGGCGCGAGGCGATCGTCGAGGAGCGCCCGGGCGTCACCCGTGATCGCAAGGAGGTCGAGGCCGGCTGGAACGGGCGCGATTTCACGATCGTCGACACCGGCGGATGGATGCCCAAGGGCACGGCCCTCGACGACAAGGTGAGCGGCCAGTCCGAGCGCGCGTGGGACGACGCGGACGTGATTCTGCTCGTGGTCGATGCATCGGTCGGCGTCACCCCCGACGATCGCCAGATCGCCAATCGACTCCGCGGTCGAGGTCGGTCCGTGCTGCTCGTTGCCAACAAGATCGACAGCGAGCACCGGGAACCGGAGATGTGGGAGTTGGTCAAGCTGGGCATCGGTGACCCCTGGCCGGTCAGTGCGCTGCACGGTCGCGGCAGCGGTGACCTCCTCGACGAGGTGATTCGCCTGTTGCCCGAGCCGCCCGAGGCCGCAGAGCTCTCCGGCGCCTCGGGCGCCCACGACGCGAACACGAGCGCCGAGCCGGACCTGATCGATCTCGGCCCGGGCGCCCTCGGCGAGCTTGATGACGACTCCAAGGTGCCCGCCGTGGCGATTGTCGGGCGTCCCAACGTGGGCAAGTCGACGCTGTTCAACAAGTTGATCGGCGAGGAGCGTGCGGTCGTCCACGACATGCCCGGCACGACCCGCGACACGATCGACACGGTGGTCGAGACCGAGCACGGGCCCATCCGCTTCGTCGACACCGCAGGCATGCGCCGCAAGTCCCGCATCGACAACGGAACCGAGTACTACTCACTTGTGCGCGCACTCCAGGCGATCGATCACGCCGACGTCGCGGTCCTCGTCATCGACGCAAACGAGGGCATCACCCATCAGGACCAGCGATTGGCCGAGCGGGTCGATGTCGCAGGCTGTCCCGTGGTCGTGTTTCTCAACAAATGGGAGACCCTTGACGCCGAGGCGCGCGAGGACATCACTTATCAGATCGGTCAGAAGCTGCACTTCCTTGCTCAGTCACCCGTGCTCAAGGCCAGCGCGCTGACGGGCAAGGGCATGAACAAGCTGATGCCCGCGCTCGCACAGGCCATCGAGTCCTACCACCGGCGAGTGCCGACACGGGCGCTCAACCAGGTGATCCAGCGAGCCCAGGCCGCCCATCCCTCACCCACGGGTCGAGTGCTCTACGCGACACAGGGGGCGGTCGACCCCCCGACGTTCACGCTCTTCTCCAATCGGGAGTTGCCGCCGACCTACCTGCGCTACCTCGAGCGCTGCATCCGTGAGCAGTTCGACATGGGCAACACGCCGCTCAAATTACGGGTTCGCAAGCGATCGAGCTGAGGGCTCGAGAACGGTTCCCGGCCATGCCCTGGTGTGACGACTGCAATCGATTCTGGAATCCGAACACGCTGGAGCCGGATGGGTCATGTCCACGTTGCGGCCGCGTCGTGGCAGAGCCCGGCAAGCCGGCGGCGCTACCCAAGGCTCCATGGCATTTCAAGCTTCTCGTCGGAGCGCTGGCGCTCTACCTGGGGTGGCGGGTGATCGAGGCGGTCATCTGGGTGGTCGAACGCGTCTGATCCCTCAGGTCGGGAGTGCGCCGTTCGTCGTCGGCAGTGGCGAACCGCTAGGGTGGCCACGTCTCGGGCTGTGGCGCAGCTTGGTTAGCGCGTCGGTCTGGGGGACCGAAGGTCGCAGGTTCAAATCCTGTCAGCCCGACCACGGAGGGACCGGAACTCTCACCATGAGAGTCCGGTCCCTCTCGTTTTCGGTCACGGGCCGCCCACCATTGCTCCCGCACCGAGCCTCCGCTCCAGGTCGGTCAACACGCTCCGCCAATAGTCCGAATCGCCGAGCTGATCGATCAGGTGACGTTCGACCACCTCGTAGATCACCGTGTCGCCATGGGCGATTCGCTCGGCCGTCGCCTCGGGCGGCATCAAGAGATGGTTCGTGCCCTCGATGTTCGCGAAGTAGGTCGAGAGGAAGGGATAGAGAACAGCACCGAACGAGTCGTAGAGAAACACGGCCCTACCCGGCACAAGCGGGGTGTTCGGTCCAGCCTCGTTGATCACCTCGAAGGCCTCTGGGGAGTCGGGGATCTTGCTCTCCCGAATCATCCGAACCGTTCGAGTGACGTTTCGCCGAATCCCGAGGTGAGGCGCCTGCTCGTGCGACCGGCTTCCCAGCATCCTTGCGAGATCGCCGGTTCTCGCGACGTCCCCGAGGCGCACCACGGTCGAGGACGTCCACAACCCAGGGTCGATGAGCTCGACGACGGCCCGCGTCGCAACCACCGCTGCCCGATCGTTCCAATGGGTGTCGGCCCTGTGGTAGAGGAACTCGCCGGTCTTGGAGCTCTCGGCATCGAGACGCCGCCGGAGGTCGACATATCCCCGAGGCGGACGTGTTGCCAGCCTGCGCCAGAGATCCGCCTTGAAACGGCGGGCGCAGGGAAGTCCCGGGCTCGAGCGCAACCGGTCGTCCATGAAGGTCGTCTTGTCCGGGGCGATCAGGAAGACCAGGCGTTTCCCGTGGCGACCCAGGGCGTCGTGGAGCGCATCGACGTTTGCCAGCGCCGTCGCGACGGTCTCGGCAGGACGGCATGCCTTGGTGAGATCCTCGGCCAGGAACAGCCAACCGTCATCGCCGACAAGCACCTTGGGGTCGGCGTCCTGGCCCGAAGCCGGATTGTCGCCGAACACCTGCTCGTCGACCCAGGTGTCGAGCCGAATGGCCCGGTCACGCAGTGCGAGGTGGTCGTTGGCGAAGGGCACGACGTCGTCCACGGCATCCCATCCGCGTCCAATCGAGGGGCGTGGAGCGAGAGGATGATTCTCGATGGGTTGCGCCCGTACCCCGGCGGCCGCCGCCAACGCCGGAACGAAGAGCAACAGGGCGCCCAGCAGGGCCAGGGGGAGGCGTTGGCGAGGAGGAAGGCTCATGGGCTCAGAACTTGAAGTAGAGGAAGGGGCTGAACGTACCCGAGGCGACGAGTGCTGCGGCATAGGGAGCGATCACGGCAACGAGCGCAAACCGGATGACCAAGGGACCCCAGCCTCGACCCTGCTCGATCAGGCGCCCCAGGTTGAAGGTGCCCGGCAGAAGAACCGAAAGTGATCCGATCACCAGCCAGAACTGGTGTCCATGGGTCAACACCGCGTCGAGCTCGGGTCCCAGGGCCTGGACACGAGGGATGAACATGACCTCGATGTAGTGCCAGGCCGTGTTCAGGTCATCGCTGCGAAAGGGAACCCAGCCGACCATCACGATGAGCATCGTCATGGTTCGGCGAACCATGACGAGCCGTTGGTGCTTCACGACAGCGAGGCCGGTTCGCCGTTCGAGGATCAGCAGCCCGCCGTGGTACATGCCCCAGATGAGGAAGGTCCAGTTCGCACCGTGCCAGAGACCGGTCAGGAGGAAGACGACGCCGAGATTCCGATAGGTCCGCATCGGGCCGGCTCGGTTTCCCCCGAGGGGAATGTAGAGGTAGTCCCGAAACCAACTCGACAGTGAGAGGTGCCATCGCCGCCAGAAGTCGGTCATCGACTCCGCGGAGTACGGACGGTTGAAGTTCTCGGGAAACTGAAACCCGAACATGCGTCCGAGGCCGATGGCCATGTCGGAGTAACCCGAGAAGTCGAAGTAGATCTGGACGGTGTAGGCGACGATGCCGAGCCACGCAGCTGCCCATCCCAGCCCGGGGGAGGGAAGTCCGAAAGCCGCATCGGCGATGGGCGCGACGGAATCGGCGATGAGGACCTTCTTCGAGAGTCCCAGGGCGAAGCGGGGCATGCCTGCGGCAAAGTCGCCGAGACGATCCCGCCCGGTCTCGCCGAGCTGCTCGGCGATCTCGTGATAGCGAATGATCGGTCCGGCAACCAGCTGGGGAAACTGGGCGATGTAGGCGGTGAAGTCGATCGGGTTCGACAGCGCGGGTCGTGTGCCTCGGTGGATGTCGACCACGTAGCTGATGCAGTGAAAGGTGAAGAACGAGATGCCCAGCGGAAGGGCGAGAGAGATCCCCGGAACGTGCCATCCGAACCGCTGAGCGATGCCATCGACCTGGCCGGAGGCAAATCCCGCATACTTCCAGAGCCCCAACACGGCGAGATTGGCCCCGACCGCCGCGCCGAGAGCCAGATTCGCGACGCGGGCGCCCCGGCGCCTGGTCCTGCCGATAGCGAGCCCGGCGAGGAAGTTGGCGGTGATCATGGCGATCAGCAGCCAGACGTGGGCCCTGCCGCCCAGGGCGTAGAACACCAGGCTGGTTGTGGCAAGGGTGAGGTTTCGGAACCGTGTGGGCAGCACCCAGTAGGCGACCAGCACCGTCGGCAGGAAGTACCAGAGGAACAGGGGCGTGGCGAACGACATCGCCCGTCAGGGTAGCCACGGCCGGCAGCCCCAATGCGTAGACTCCGCTCATGAGTCGTAACCCCACCGTTCCGACCGCTCACGAGGCACCTTCCCCCGGCGAGGGCGAGGGACGGGTTCTGACGATTCCCAATGTGATCTCGCTGCTTCGCCTGGCCTGCATCCCCCTTTTCTGGTGGTTGCTCATCGTGCAGGACAGGCGAGCCGCTGCGGCCTACCTGCTTGCCGGCCTCGGAGCGACCGACTG
>JACOTK010000113.1 GCA_016178435.1 Actinomycetota bacterium | reverse complement strand
TGAGGCCGAGAAGGCATGGGCCGAGTACTACGCCGAGTACGGCGACGGAACGGAGGTCCCCGCCGGGTCCGATCCCACTGAGGTCGTCGAGGTCGCCGAGGGGGAGGTTGCCGTGGAGGCCCAGGCGGTTGTTGCCGCCGAGGAGCCACCGGTCGAGTAGCGCCACGCCGTCGACTGGTGTGCGTCGCCGGCGACAACTTCACCTACGCCGGGGTCATCGGGACTCGGTGTTGCAGAGCAGTTGTTGTTCCAGGTAGGATTTCCTACACTGAAAGTATGAAAGCGGTCGTCTCCGAAAAGGGCCAGATCACCATTCCAAAGGCACTGAGGGATCGTCTGGGCATTCGACCGGGCATGCAAGTCGATTTCGAGGAACGCTCGGGTCGGCTGGTGGGCACCAAGGTGGTTGAGACCAATGGTGTCGACTCGGTCTACGGCATGTTGAAGCTCGAACGAGGCACCGATGACTTCCTCGACTCGCTCCGAGGCGAGGTCCTGGAGGGCGAGGTCCTGGAGGGCGAGGTCCTGGAGGGCGAGGTCATCGAGGCGTGATCACCGCTGTGGACTCCAGCGTGCTGCTGGACATCCTGGGTGCCGACCTCACGTTCGGTCGCATGTCCCGAGACGCGCTCGTCGGCGCAGCGTCCCGCGGAGCAGTGATTGCCTGCGACGTCGTCTGGGCAGAGACTGCCGCCGCATTTCCCTCGATGACCGAGGCCGCACGCGGGTTGGGTGGTCTGGGCGTCGACTTCGTGGCCCTCGATGCAACGTGTGCCCTGGGCGCCGGAGAAGCGTGGCGCTCCTATCGAAAGCAGGGCGGAACTCGGCAACGCGTCATCGCCGACTTTCTCATCGGCGCTCATGCGACCGAGATGGCCGATCGACTCCTGACCCGTGATCGCGGCTTCTACCGAACGTACTTCCGCAAGCTCGCGATCATTGATCCCACCACATGAGGCGACAGCGCCGAGCCAATGATTGAGCAAACGGCAAAGCCCGGGCGCCATTGCCCGGGCTTTGCCGTTTCTTGGGGGGGTTCCTCTCCTAACGGCCGTTATGGACGGATCTTTAGGAGTGCTACGGTCCCTCTTCCATGAAGTTGATCGGTCTCACCGGAGGCATCGGGGCGGGAAAGTCGACGGTCTCGGCCGAGTTGGCCAACCGTGGCGCGGTGATCGTCGATGCCGACGCCATCACCCGGGAGCTCCAGCAGCCTGGTGAGCCCGTCTTCGAGGCGATCGTCGAGCGGTTCGGCACGGGTATCGTGGCGCCTGATGGTGCCCTCGACCGTCAGGCGCTGGCCGACATCGTCTTCAACGACAAGGCAGCCCTCGCGGAGCTGAACATGTTGACGCACCCCGCGGTGGGCAAGGCGATCGCCGAGCGAGTTGCTGCCGAGACCGGGACCGATCATGTGGTCGTGCTCGATGTGCCGCTCATGGTCGAGTCCGGCATGTACGCCGTGGCCGGGCTCATCGTGGTCGACTGTCCTCCCGACGAGGCGGTGCGCCGACTGGTGACCTATCGGGACATGAGTGAGGCCGACGCCCGGGCTCGCATGGCGAGACAGGCGTCGCGCGAGGAGCGTCTGGCCAAGGCCGACTTTGTTGTCGACAACTCCGGAGCGCCGGAAGCGCTCGATGAGCAGATCGAGCGGGTTTGGGCGTGGATCGAGGGACTCGAGCACGGCCCATCCTGACGGGTCCTCCCGAAGAGGGTCGGGTACGGTCCATTCTGACGAGCCGCCCGGTTGCCGGTCCGACCCGGGCGACCAGTCGCTACGATGCGAGGAATGCCCCCGTTCCAGGTCGTCTCCTCGTACCAGCCGGCGGGCGATCAACCGGCCGCCATCGCGGCGCTGAGCGAGGGGCTCGCAGCGGGTGAGCGGTTCCAGACCCTGTTGGGCATCACCGGCAGCGGGAAGTCGGCCACCATGGCGTGGACGATCGAGCAGGCGCAGCGTCCGACGCTCGTCATCGCTCCCAACAAGTCACTGGCGGCACAGCTGGCCAGTGAGTTGCGTGAGCTCTTCCCGAACAACCGGGTCGAGTACTTCGTCAGCTACTACGACTACTACCAGCCCGAGGCCTACCTGCCGAGCAGCGACACCTATATCGAGAAGGACAGCTCGATCAACGACGAGATCGACCGGCTGCGCCACGCCGCCACCGCTGCGCTGCTCACGCGTCGAGACGTCATCGTGGTGGCATCCGTGTCGTGCATCTACGGCCTCGGGTCGCCTGCCGAGTACGAGCGCAACCTCCTGGTGCTGCGGCCGGGCGAGGAGCACGACCAGCGGGCGATCCTCTCGCAACTGGTGTCGATGCACTACGACCGCAACAACGTGAACCTCGTCCGTGGCACGTTTCGGGTGCTCGGCGACACGATCGAGGTCCACCCCGCCTACGAGCAGAACGCGGTGCGTGTCGAGTTGTTCGGCGACGAGATCGAGCGCATCACCGAGATCGACGTGCTGACCGGCGACCACGTGCGGGTGCTCGACGAGCTGGTGGTCTTTCCGGCGACGCACTACCTGGCCGACACCGAGCGCATGCGTGAGGCGATCGTTCGCATCGAGGATGAGCTCCGGGATCGGCTCACGTGGTTTGCCGAGCACGGCAAGCTGCTCGAGGCCCAGCGTCTGCGCATGCGCACCGAGCACGATCTCGAGATGCTTGCCGAGATGGGCGTGTGCAACGGCATCGAGAACTACTCCGCACCGCTCGAAGGCCGAGCTGCCGGCTCGACCCCATCCACGCTCATCGACTTCTTTCCCCGCGATTTTCTCGTGGTGCTCGACGAGAGCCACGTCACGATTCCCCAGTTGCACGGCCAGTTCCAGGGCGACCGGTCGCGCAAGGAGACGCTCATCGAGCACGGGTTCCGACTGCCGTCGGCAGCGGACAACCGACCCCTCCGCTTCGAGGAGTTCCTCGACCGGGTCGGCCAGTGCCTGTTCCTCTCGGCAACTCCCGGCCCCTGGGAGCTGGAGCATTCGAGCCAGGTGGTGGAGCAGATCATCCGTCCAACCGGTCTGCTCGACCCCGAGGTCATCGTGAAGCCGACCCGAGGCCAGATCGACGATCTCATCGAGCAGATCGGGCT
>JACOTK010000112.1 GCA_016178435.1 Actinomycetota bacterium | reverse complement strand
GGCGGAGAGAGTGGGATTCGAACCCACGGTGAGCCGAAACCCACAACGGCTTTCGAGGCCGCCCCATTCGTCCGCTCTGGCATCTCTCCCGGTGTTGAGACTATCGGTCCCGACGCTCCGCGAAGAATGTCGTCAACAACTCGCCGCAGTCGGCGGAGCGAACGCCGGGCGTGATGGTGACCTCATGGTTGAGGCGAGGGTCCGAGCAGAGATTGTAGAGCGACCCGCAGGCTCCGGCTTTCGGGTCGGTGGCGCCGAAGACCACACGGCCCACACGAGCGGCGACGAGCGCTCCTGCGCACATGGGGCACGGTTCCAGGGTGACGACCAGGGTGGTGCCGGTCAATCGCCAGGTGCCGAGAATAGCAGCAGCCGCCTGCAGCGCCCGTATCTCGGCATGTGCGGTCGGGTCCCCGTGGCGTTCGCGTGCGTTGCGACCCATGCCCAGGATCGTGCCATCGGTCCCAAGGACAACGGCGCCCACCGGCACATCTCCCTCCCGGCCCGCAGCCCGCGCCTCGCCCATGGCGAGTTCCATTGCCTGATCGTCGGTCATGGGGCTCACCCGGCCTCGAGGATGAAGGGCGTACCTGCAGGATTGTGAACACCCGTTGGCGAACTCATAGGGGGTACGGAGACATCCAAAGGGTTTGCATCCAAAGCCCTGTCTCGCTCGGGCGGCGCTGGGGCCGTCCGGTCGGTGCAGGGGTCTGAGTGACAGCCCTTTGGATGTCTCCGTACGAGGTTTTACCCTCGGGCGGAGGGGGTGGGATTCGAACCCACGGTGAGTTTCCCCACACACGCTTTCCAAGCGTGCCGATTCGGCCGCTCTCGCACCCCTCCCGGTGTGGAGGACACGCTATCCTGTGATGACGCCTGACACTTCACGAGGCGGCCGGGTCCTGTGCAATCGCTCCCTGTGAACCGAGTCAGGGTCGGAAGGCAGCAGCTCTCAGCAGGTCGAGCGGTGTGCCGCAGATCGCCTGGCCGTCTCGTGAAGTGTCAGGCCGTTTTCCTGATCGTCTACGGTTGGGCGATGGCCTTCCAGTCCTTGTATCGGCGATATCGACCCCGCCGATTCGATGAGGTGCAGGGACAGGACCACGTGGTGAGGGCGTTGCGCAACGCGGTGCGGGGCGACACCGTGGCGCATGCCTACCTGTTCAGCGGCCCCAGGGGGACGGGCAAGACCTCGACGGCGCGCATCCTGGCCAAGGCCATCAACTGCGAGGCGGCCGTTGACGGCGAGCCGTGTTGCGAATGCCCGTCGTGCCGGTCCATCGAGGCCGGCAACTCGCTGGATGTCAGCGAGCTCGATGCTGCGTCGAACAACGGTGTCGAGGCCATGCGAGACCTGGTCGGACGTGTCGCGATGGGGGGATCGGGTCGATCCCGTCTCTACATTCTCGACGAGGTGCACATGTTGTCCGCAGCCGCCTCGAACGCGTTGCTCAAGACGCTCGAGGAGCCGCCGCCGCACGTCATCTTCGTGTTGGCCACAACCGACCCCCAAAAGGTGCTGCCGACGATTCGCAGCCGCACGCAGCACTACGAGTTCCGCCTGATCGGCGCCGATGTGCTGCAACGTCACCTGCGCCAGGTGGCGGGCCATGCGGGCCTCGAGGTCACTGACGAGGCCATCGAACGAGCGGTGGAGCAGGGCCATGGCTCGGCGCGCGATGCGTTGTCCGCGCTCGATCAGATCGTGGCCGCCGGCGGCGCGGTCGAGCGGGACGGGTCGATCGACGATCTCGCCGAGGCCCTCTGCGAACGTGACACGGGACGGGCGCTGACGGCCGTTGCCGGGGCGTGCCAGGCGGGGCGTGATCCACGCCACCTGGGTGAAGCCCTCCTGGCGCATCTGCGGGACGCCTTTCTCTCGGTTCTTGCCCCGGAGGTGGTGTCGCTGCCCGACGAGGCGCGCGAGCTGGTGTCCGATCAGGGTCGACGTCTGGGCCCGGCCGCTGCGGTTCGGGCCATGGATGCCTTGGGTGAGGCATTGCAGGCCATGCGAGAAGCGCCTGACCCCAGGATCCCGTTGGAGATTGCGCTGGTGCGACTGACCAGGCCGGAGCTCGACAACTCGCCGGGTGCTCTTGTCGAACGGATCGAACGTCTCGAACGCATGGGACGCCAGGGTTCCCATCCGTCGTCCGAGGCGCCCGCCGGGCCCGAAGGGCGCGGCCCGTCCCCCGTCCCCCCACCGATCACCGGTCGCTCGTCGGCCGCTGCAAGTGCGCCGGCCGCTGCAAGTGCGCCGGAAATGCCGGTGCCTGCCTCTCCGGCTGCTCCGGAATCGAGCTCCACCGCGAGAGCGGCGCTGGGGGGCATCGGTCGTCGTCCTCCTGTCGCTCCGGGTGTGGCCGATCCGGTCGTTGCGGCTCGACGGGAGGAGTCTGCAGCTCCGGCAGGTGAGGGTCCTGCAACCGCGTCGGCCACCCTGCCCGAATCGGCGGGCGGCGGGCTGCCCTCGCGTGAGGAGCTCACCTTGGCCTGGGCAGACCACGTTCTGAGCGGATTGCGTCCCCGAGCGAAGGGACTCTTCGGGGCGGGGCGCTTCACGGCCGTGGAGCACGATGCTGCCGTGTTCTCCCTGCCGTCGGAGGCACTGCGCACGAAGGCGGAGCCGATGCTCCCCGACCTCGAAGCGGCACTCGGCGCGCATTTCGCCAGACGCGTGCCGGTCCGGCTTGTCGTCGACAACGTCACGACGCCACCGCGGATGCCCGAGACAGGCATGGACCAGGAGCATGCTGTTCCGGGGAGGCGAACGACCTCGGCGCCACGCGGACCTGAGCCTGACGACGACGTGGTCGATCTCGGCGATCTGCGGGACGCTCCACCTGATGAGCGGACGGGGCTGGATCGCCTGACCCAGGCATTTCCCGGAACCGAGATCATCAGCGGCGACCCCTCGGGGGGGTCGTAGTCTGACATTGTGTATGCCGCACCCGTTCAAAAGTTGATTGACGAGCTCGGGCGCCTTCCCGGCGTGGGACCGAAGTCGGCGCAGCGCTTGGCGTTTCACCTGCTGGTTGTGCCGAAGGAGGAGGCAGAGCGTCTCGCCAGGGCGATTACGGAGATGAAGGAGCGAGTCGCCTTCTGCTCTCGGTGCTTCAACGTGTCGGAAGCGCCCGAGTGCGAGTTCTGCACCGACACCCGTCGTGACCCGCAGGTGATCTGTGTGGTTGAAGAGCCCCATGATGTCGTCGCGATCGAGAAGACCCGTGAGTTCCGGGGCCGCTATCACGTGCTTCAGGGTGCGATCAGCCCCATCGAGGGGATCGGGCCCGACCAGCTCAAGGTTCGCGAGTTGGTGGCACGACTCGAGCCCGAGGAGATCACCGAGGTGATCCTGTGCACGAACCCCAACATCGAGGGGGAGGCGACCGCCATGTACCTTGGTCGCCTGCTGAAGCCTCTGGGGGTCAAGGTCACCCGTATCGCGAGCGGTCTGCCCGTGGGGGGCGATCTCGACTACGCCGACGAGTTGACCCTCGGCCGCGCGCTCGAAGGTCGCCGAGAGGTCGAGGCCCCGTAGCCCATCGAACGCCTTCCGAGGTGCTTGCTCTCCCGGTGTCGGCACCCGGGCTCAATGAGCCCTGTTCTGAGCGCTGCCCGTCAGACGGTGCGAATGAGGATGGCGTCACCCTGGCCGCCGCCGCCGCAGAGGGCTGCTGCGCCCATGCCTCCGCCACGACGTGCGAGCTCGTGCAACAAGGTGATGGTGAGACGGGTGCCGGACATGCCGATGGGGTGGCCCAGCGCAATGGCGCCGCCGTTGACGTTGCAGACGTCCTCGGTGATACCGAGCTCATCCATGGATGCCAGGCCCACGGCAGCGAAGGCCTCGTTGATCTCGAAGAGGCTCACGTCGGAGACCTTCTTGCCGGCCCGCTCGAGCGCACGGTTGATGGCACGTGAGGGCTGCGAGAGCAGGGAGGCATCGGGTCCGGCCACCTGGCCGTAGCCGACGATCTCACCCAGCGGCATGACACCGGCGCGCTCGGCTGCCGAGGCCGACATGACGACAACCGCGGCACCGCCATCGGAGATCTTTGAGGCACGGCCACGACGGCCAGCTCGTTGGCGAAACGACCTTCCTTCATGGCCGACGACGCGCGTTCGTGCGAGAGCGCGGCAAAGGCGTCCTGGCGCTCACGGGTGATGTTGTTCGCTGCGGCCGTGTACTTCTCGGTTCCGGCCCCCATGGCAACCTGATCGAAGGCGCAGAAGAGTCCGTCGTACATCAACGAGTCGACGACGGTCTTGTCGCCGGCGCGGTAACCGGCCCGCGCTCCTGGCAGCAGGTAAGGAGCGTTGGTCATCGACTCCATGCCGCCGGCAACGACGATGTCGGCCTCGCCCGAGGCGATGAGTTGGTCGGCGAGGTAGATCGAGTTGAGGCCCGAGAGGCAGACCTTGTTGATGGTGGTGGCGGGGACACTCATGGGAATGCCGCCCTTCACCGAGGCCTGACGTGCGGTCATCTGGCCGGCACCCGCCTGGAGAACCTGACCCATGAAGACATAGTCGACCTGTTCACCGGAGATGCCGGCGCGCTCGAGAGCGGCCTTGATGGCGATGCCGCCGAGGTCGGTGCCGCTGAAAGAGGCGAGAGAACCGG
>JACOTK010000076.1 GCA_016178435.1 Actinomycetota bacterium | reverse complement strand
CCGATGGTCACGCCCGCAGCGGCAGCGTCGCTGACAAGACGCTTGAGCGATTGCGCAGCCGGAGTCCAAATCCGATGGTCTTCCATGCCGACTGATTCGAGGGCGGCAGGGGGAATCCGGCCGTTCCCGTAACGAGCAAGCTCCGGTGGAGCCCCCATGGTGTTGGGCGAGGTCGATGTCGCAGCGCCTGTCTGCATGGCGTTGTCCAAGGCCAGGGCGAACGAGGTCCCGGTGGCCGACGGCCTGGACGGCGGGACGACAGGCGCGACGAGGCCGCTGAGTTGGCGGAGCTGGGCGATGCGGATCTGGACGTTCTCGATGCTCATGGGAATCAACGGGGGTACTGGCCCTCGTCCCCATCGGCAACGTTCTTCGCCGTGTAAGCGGTTGCTGTTGCCATCTTGCCTGGAGCATCCGCCGACAGGCGGCGCTCCATCAGATGCGGCTCGGTGTTCTGGCCAGGCGAAGACTGGTGCAACGAGTCCTTGGCACGCACAAGGTGAACCCGTTCGCCGCACCTTTTGGGCTTACGATGAGTCCCATGCCGATCTTGATCAGCCGGCCCACATTGAAATCGCGAGGGCCCCAATGACTGCCATCGCTCGAATGAGAAGTGGCAGCGGGTCTCGCCGACTGATGCCCGTCGCTGTCGTGGCCGGCGTCATCGTGCTCGTCGGTCTCCTGTTCGCACTGCCGTACAACGGGTTGGTAAGCAAGGAGGCATCGGCGGATCGAGCGTTCGCCGACCTCGACGTCCAGCTCCAGCGCCGCAACGACCTCATCCCCAACCTCGTCGGTGCCGTGAAGGGCGCACTCAACCAGGAGCAGACCGTGTTCGGTGACCTGGCCGTAGCCCGCCAGGCCTATGCCGGCGCCCGGTCGCTGGAGGACAAGGCAGCCGCTTCCGGCCAGATCGACGCCGGCATCGGCCGGCTTCTTGCGATCGTGGAGAACTACCCGGAGCTGCGCAGCAACGAGAACATCCGGGATTTGCAGACCCAGCTCGAGGGCACCGAGAACCGTATCGCTCAATCCCGGCGAGACTTCAACGGCGCGGTCACCTCCTACAACGTGGCCATCCGGCGTTTCCCTCGCCGCATCGTTGCCGGTGTCTTCGGGTTCGATCGAAGGCCGCTGTTCGAAGCGGCGCCCGAATCGACTGAGAACCCAACCGTGGACCTCGGCAACTCGACGACGACCGTGCCGTGATCTCTCGATTTGGGGACTCAGCGGACAGGGCGCCTCGAGTGTGGCGAAAGACTCGTTTTGCCAGTCTTCGCCTGGCAAAACACCGCCTGCATCTGATGGATCCCCGCCTATCGGCGGACGCTCTTGTGACCTCGCTAACCGTCGCTGCTGCGGTGTTTGTTATGACTGGCACGGCTGGCGCAGCCGAGCCCTTCCCCCCGTTCACGCAGCCGGTCGTCGATGCCGCTGGCGTCGTCGCGAGCGCGACCGAACAGCAGGTCGGCACCGAGCTGATCGACTACAGGACCCGCTCGGGCAACCAGATCGCCGTCGCCGTGGTTGACAGCACGGGCAGTCAGTCGATCGAGGATTACACCATTGATCTGGCTCGCGCCTGGGGAGTGGGCCAGAAGGGCGCCGACAACGGGATCCTCCTCCTCATCGCCTATCGCGACCGCAAGCTGCGCATCGAGGTCGGGCGAGGCCTGGAGGACGAGCTCACCGATTTGCAGTCCGGTCGCATCATCCGCGAACGCCTCGTCCCTCTCCTCAAGCGCGATGATGTCACCGCTGCCGTTCTCCAAGGCACCCGGGCCATCCGCGTGGAACTTGGGGATACCCAGGTCGGAGAGCTGCCCCCTGCGCTCGGCGCAGGGAAGGACGGAGGGGGGTCGTTCGGTCGATGGCTGTCCATTGCCTTCGTGTTGGTGTTCAGCGCCCTGGCCCTCGTTGGCCGAGGACGTCGAGGACGGCGAGGTGGGCGAGGGGGCCTCGGCGATGCCCTCCTCTGGGGAGCGGCTCTCGGTGGCCTGGGCGGCCATGGCGGACGCGGTGGTTTCGGCGGAGGAGGTTTCGGCGGCGGTGGCGGCGGGGGTTTTGGTGGCGGCGGGGCCGGCGGTGACTGGTAACGCCCACCGCCTCACCCGCGGACAGCGCCGTAGCGTGCGTCGGGCGGTGGAGCAGGCGGAGCGGACGACTGGCGTGCAGTTCTGCGTCTATCTGGGTCCGACCAGCGAGGACCCCCGCAGTTATGCCGAGGCGATGTTCAAGGAGGCCGGCCTGCATGTTCTCCCGGCGGTTCTGCTGCTCGTTTCCCCCGAGGAACGGCATGTGGAGCTGGTTACCTCCCCTGAGATCCAGGGCCGAGTCAGCGACCGGATCTGCTCCGAGGCCGTCGTCGAGATGACGGGGATCTTCGCAACGTCTGATATTGCCGGCGGTATTGTCGCGGGCATCCAGCGGCTTCAAATCGCCGTTGGTCCGGGCTCTACGGATCCCTCGGCAGCGACGCTCCCTGATGTGATTGAGGACTGAACGACCTTTAGGATGCCTCCGCCCCCCACCACAGGACGTCACCGTGTGCTTCTCTGCAACAGCCAGCTTCACCGCCGGGACTGCGCTCAGCGCTGTTGGAGGGCTGACGTTGCGCAAGTCGCGGGGCAAGATCGAGCTGCCGCTCGCGCTGGTGCCGTTGCTGTTTGGGGTCCAGCAACTGATTGAAGGTCTGTTGTGGGTGAGCCTTCGCAACGACATGGCCCTGCTGCAGTCGTGGGCGACCTACATTTTCTCGCTCTTCTCCCACGTGCTGTGGCCGATCTTCGTGCCGTTCGCCATCTTGCTGGTGGAGATCAATCGGAAGCGAAGGAGAGCCCTCAGCGTTTTCCTGGCGATGGGTCTTGGCGTGGGTCTCTATCTCCTGTACTTCATTGTTCGGTATCCGGTCACCGCTCGTGTCGAGAATCGAAGCATTTTCTACGACTCACCGCACTTCTTCATCATGGCCGTGCTGGTGGTCTACCTGCTTGCCACCTGCGTCAGTGGCCTGTTCTCCAGCCACCGATGCGTCAACATCTTCGGCGTGTTGCTTTTTGTGCTGGCCATCGCTGCCTACCAGGTGTCGGTCAAGACGTTCGTGTCGGTGTGGTGCTTCTTCGCCGCCGTCCTGAGCCTGCTCGTCTACATTCACTTCAGCGGCCCGATGCAGGCGTGCCGACCCAACCTGGCAGCATCTCGTGAACGGGCTGCAACCTGATGTATCGCTTCAACTCGCTCTGGTGCGGACACGTCGTCACGGAAACAGCGTCATGGACCGGGTGGGTCGAAACGTCGGATGGGTCCTGGTCGCCGGCACTGTCGGCTTTGTCGGCAATGAGCTTGTAGCGATCCATCGGATCCGGGTCGGGCGAAGGATCCGTTCCGCAGCGCTTGTCGCCGACGGCCTCCACGCTCGCACGGACGGCATGACCTCGCTCGCCGTTGTCCTCGGCGCCCTTGGTGTGGTGGCCGGTTGGTTCCTTACCGACCCCATTGTCGGTCTGGCCACGAGCTTCACGCCACGACCGCTCACCACTTCGTTCCGCACCCCTGACCCGGTCATCATCGCGGGCGCGCCGGCAGGTCACCTGGCGAATTGGATTCTTCCCGCCATGGTGTCTGCCTTCGGACCACGAGCATGAAGAGGCTGACCGGCACCACCACCACGGTGACCCATTGGCTGCCGGTGAGTCCGGTGCCATGGGTGACATCGATCCGAAAGAAGTCCTCGAGAAAGCGTTCGGTGCCGTACCAGGCGGCAAAGAAGAAGATCAAAAAGCCATCAGATCGGGGCCGACGCCGCAGAAACAGCAATACGCCCAGAAGCACCGTGACACCGGCAAGGTCATAAAGGGCGGGGAGGTGCACGCCTTGGCCGATCGGTGCGATGCACGGCGACGCCGAGTCGGCGCCGGTGCAGCGAAACCCGAGGACAAAGTCGGTGGGCTTTCCGAGGTGGTCACCCACGATGAGGTCGCCGATCCGTCCGATGAGAATGCCCAAGGCCAGCGCAGGAGCAGCGGCATCCATCACCGACCAAAGAGGAAGGCGCTCTCGGTGCACGATCGGCAGGATCGCCAGGATACCTCCGGTGATACCACCAAGCAGGGAGATCCCCCCCTCCCAGATGGCCAACACGTCGAGAGGCCGATTGCCGTAATCGCCAAGGTGGTTGAGGACATAGAAGAGCCGAGCCCCTATGAGCGCGCCGACGACAGCACGTACAAGCATGGTTTGCACCTGCTCATCGGAGATCCCCCTCGCTCGGGTTGCGGGAAACAGGAGCCAGGACCCGGCGACAATGCCCATGGCGGTCGCCACCCCATGGGGCGATATTCGCAGCGGACCGACGGCGATCTTGACGAGAGGGTCGAATTGAAGCAGCGCCGGCATGATGTTCAACATCGCGATCACTTCAGCCGATCGAGGAGCACGTGTACTTGGGCGACATAGGGTCCCTGGGCATGGAATTCTCCTTGGAATCGCAGGCCGACACCCACGAGCAAGGCCCCACCGGCGTGTTCGATGTGGCGTCCGTGTCGGCGAAGCCACCCCAACGATCGCTGCGCCCGGCTGAAACCCAAGGCCGGCAGGACGAATGGGACCCCAAGTCCAAGCGAGTACAACCCGAGCAAGGCGCCGCCCCATGGCCCGACCAGGTCAAAAGGGCGATGAGCGCAACAACGCCGGCCCAGAACTCCACACCGCTGCGAACAACCAGCAATGCCGGAATCGACCGCAGTGAGTTTCGGTCTTCCAGCAAGACCGCCACGAGGCGACCGACCAGCAGGACTGCCAACGCCGGCATCATGAGTCGGTCGACGACGGGGCGCGCACCATGGTCGTGCAGGGGAGCCCACCGCGCAGCGAGCATCAGGACCACCCAGATCACCACACCGCTGGCGAAGAGCCCGATATCGAGCATCAGGACAGGAGGTCTTCGATCTGGGCGGCAAGGCGCTGTTCGCTGATGCCTCCAACGACCGCCTCGCGAAGCTCACCGGAGGCATCGAAGAAGTAGGTTGTCGGAAAGCCACGGAGCCCAAGGGCTGTGCGCACCTTGCCCGAGGCATCAAGCACGTTCGGATAGGTCACCTTGACCTCATCAAGGAAGTCCGCCGCCGCCGCTCGCGTATCTTTGCTTGCCACGTCGAGAAACACGACCTTGTCCGACGGGGATGCTCTTCTGCAGCCAGGGTCGCGTTCACGATCTGGATACTACATCCTGTAGTGAAAGATGGATGGTCAGCCCGATGGCTCCAAAGGCTCAGTGGAGGGTCCACCCGGCGTGGTGCACCAAACGATTCGTCTCGCCGGTCTTCGCTTGGCGAAGCAGCCTCTGTATCCAGTGGAGGCCCACCTGTCCGCTGGGCTCTCAAGGGTCTCGGGTCTTGTTACCTGGAGCAGATCACCGCGAACAGCTCAGCCAGATGATGAAGCTGGACCGTTGCTGCGGCAATCGCGCCGATGACTGCAAACGCCGCCAAGCCTGACCAAAGCGCAGCGGGTCGGACCTCGAGTGGGGGCCGTAGCAGGGCCTCGACCCGGGCGGGGACGTCGGCGCCGAGCATGCTCAGCGGCCCGGCTGGTTGACCGTGGGCGGCAAGGGCCGCCCGGGTCAATGCCCTGGCAACGACACGACGATCGCCGACGATGTCGGCAGCATCCTCATCGGCCCATCGCTCGAGCGCGTGACGAAGTCGACCCACGGTCAGCGACAAGCCAGGGATCCCGGCGACCAGCCCGCCGACAACCAGGAACCGGTCGTGACGATGTTGGAGGTGGGATTGCTCGTGGGCCAGCATCGCTTGTTGTTCGGCCGGCTTCAACAACGCGAGCATGCTCGTTGAGACCACCACGCCGCCGTGACGACCGGTTTGCGCGAAGGCCACGGGATCATCGCTCTCAATCAGGTGAACGGCGTAGGCGGCAGCGCCGCGATGGTGTCGCCACGACCGGACGACATGGACGGCTCGAACGGTTGCCCACAACGCGAAGGCAAGAAACGACACACCCACCCACCGGGACAAGCGATGATGAATTCCAAGCGGCGTACGACACCAGGCGAACAGCCCACCCATCAGTGGCTCATGGGCCAAGAAACCCAGCGTCACCGCCCATGCGGTGGCAAGTGCGGCCACAAACACCGCAGCGATCGACGCACCGGCGAGCCATGCGCCGTGGTCGGGCCGAAGCCGGCCGACCGGCACGATGGCAACTGCGGTGGCTGTCACGGCCACGATCAGCGGCACGAGCAATCTGATCATGAGGGCTTGTCGTTCAGCTCGCCAGGCAAACGTCGAAACCGGGGCATTCGGTGGCTCCCTGTCGAAGTCATCATCAGAGTCTCCCCTTCTCCCGTGTCATCACTCCACGTCGGAGCTTGACGATCCTGCGGCTTGGCCGGGTCTTCGCGGTCTTGCGCAGCAAATGATCGACATGCGTCCCGTACGACAGTACAAGGCAATGGGGCGCTGCGATCGCCGGGAAAGGGACCTTGGGCCGTTCGACTTCATGACCCTGGGACGTTTGTCCCTGGCTGCTCTACGAGGCCTGTCATAAAGATGAACCCCTCCGGACCCATGGCTTTGCCAAAGGAGAACACCCATGAGAAAGCGAACCTTGGTTGCCTTGGTGGCAACGATCAGCGGGGCCATGGGGATAGCGCTGATCGTTGGCCGCGGCACAGGGAACGATGCAACGCCTGACGAGAAGCCCAGCCGAAGTGACACCACCGCCGGGGTGACCGGAACGATATGGGTGGCCAACGAAGCCGGCGACAGTCTGAGCGTGATCGACGCGAGCCGCAACGCTGTCGTGACCACCATCTCCGGACTCGCGATGCCGCACAACGTCCAAGCCTCACCGGACGGTAAGAGCGTGTGGGTGGTGGGTGGCTCCGCCGCAGTCGTGATCGATGCTCGGGGCTTGCGCCTGCGCGGCGTCGTCCCGACAGGCAAGGAGCTCGCGCATGTGGTCCTCTCCCCGGACGGCCGACGCTCCTACATCACGAGCGGCGGGGACAATACCGTGTCGGTCATCGACATCCCAACCATGAAGGCGGTGGCCACCGTTGGTGTCGGGCCCGGTCCACATGGCCTGAGGGTGAGTCCCGACGGGAGATGGGTCTACCTGGCCAACCTGAAAGGGACGAGTCTCAGCGTGATCGACACCACGACGCTGCGGACCGTAGCCGACATCGAGGTTGGCCGATCGCCCGCGCAGGTGGCCTTCGCACCCAACGGGCGATTTCTCTACGCCTCACTGAACGGCGAGGACGCCGTGGTCAAGGTCGATGTCGCAGAGCGCAGGCTCGTCGACAAGATCGAGGTTGGGATCGGGCCTATCCAGACGTATGTGAGTCCCGATGGTCGGTACCTGCTCGTGGCGAACCAGGGCAGCCCGAAACATCCGAGCACGACCGTCTCGATCATCGCCACTGCGACGTTCAAGGTGAGACAGACCGTCGAGACGGGGAAAGGCGCGCACGGGGTCGTCATCGACCCGTCGAGCCGTTTCGCCTACATCACAAACTTTTACGGGAACGACGTAGCCGTGCTCGATCTACGAGCGAAGAAGATCATTGCCCATATCCCGGTCGGCTCAGAACCGAACGGGATCAGCTTCTCGCCACTCGCCATCTCTTCGGATCCGCCGGCGACCATTAAGCTTCCTCTCTCGGAAGTGGAAGACGGCGGGATGTCGGGCATGGAATGAGTACCCGGACGATCCGGGTTCGGTTGACCCGCCGACGCCACGATTCCTGCCTGTAGGCCTGGTGAGCCGGTGATGGCGAACAGCCCGATCAGGAGGGCTTGTCTTCCAGTTCACCAAGCAACCGTCGAAGTCGACGAACGTCTCGCGCCGACAGTGACCCGACGAAACCGGCCAAAACCGACGAGCGGTTTCCCGCAGCTTTCAGCGTGTCGGTCATCCTTTGCGTTGCCAACTCGCTTTCGGACAGGACTGCACGGTAGGCAAACCCCCGCCCCTGTGGCTCACGTTTCGCGAGGCCCTTCTTCCACATGCGTGTGAGCACGGTCATCACCGTGGTGTAGGCAAGCGTGTCGCCGAGGAGCGCATTGACCTCACCTGGCATGAGCGCCTTGTCCGATTTCCACAACACGGCCAGGACATCGGCCTCCAGGGCTCCATCGGGTCGTCGGCCTCCCATTGGTTGCCTCCCTCTCGAAGTTGTCATCAGCAGACTCCCTGCCTGATCGGGCGAACTCCTGATCCGGCGATCGTAGCGATTCGGTTTCAACTGCTCACTGAACATAGGAGAGCTCGGTCGCCATGCCCGCTTCGAGGTGGTAGGTGTTGTGGCAATGGAGCATCCACTGTCCCGGGTTATCCGCGAGAAGGTCGACAGACACGATTGTTCCCGGATGCACCAACACGGTGTCCTTACGGGCACCTCGCTCGCCTGGCAGGGCAAACGTGTGGCCGTGCAGGTGCATGGGGTGCACCATCATCGTCTCGTTGCGAAGGACCAGTTGGACCCTCTCGCCCTCTTCGATCTCGACGGGCTTGTGCTTGCCAAAGGCACGGCCATTGATTCCCCATGCGTAGCTCATCATCCCGCCGGTCAGGGCGAGCTTGATCGAACGACTCGGCCGACCTCCTTTCAGAGCAGCGCTCTCGGTTGCCTTCGCCGTCGTGTCGTCGAAGAGGCGACGGTCGTGCTCCGCCAGTCGGTCTCCCACGTTCGGCGCCGCCGTTGCCTCGCTGTCAGAGGTGCGCAGCACGGCCAGCGCCGAGCCGTCCTTGCCTTCTGCCACCGCATGGATGGGCCAGGCCCCGGACGAGGGCTGCACGATGACATCGACGCGTTCGCCCATGGACAGTCTCACGGCGTCGGTCTCCACCGGCTCGATGGGGAAACCGTCCAGATGGGTCACGGTCATCGTCTGGCCGCCGACCGCAACGCGATAGACCGTGTCGGAGCCGGCGTTCACGAGCCGCAAGCGGACTCGTCCGCCTGCGGGCGTCGCGACGGTCAAAGGGTCTGCCGGTGGCCGGCCGTTCACCAAGTGCAACGGATACACGACGTCACCGAAGTCGGTCATCGACTCGACGACGCTTCCTCTCATCTCGTGACCCATGCCACCCATGCCGCCGGGGGCCCCGGCGCCGCCGTTCATGCGGCCCATGCCGCCCTGGTCAACCAGGTTGCGGTAGGTCCTTTCGGGCGTCGCGCCGTCGATGCCGTCCAACCAGTCATCGAGCACCAGGATGGCCTCGGTGTCGTGGTCGGCCGACTCATCAGGGCTTTCGACCACGATGGGCGCATACAGGCCTCGGTCCAGGTCGAGCCCCATGTGGGGATGGAACCAATGGGTACCAGCGTCGGGGACGATGAAGCGATAGGTGAACGACTTCCCCGGTTCGATCCGGGGTTGGGTCATCGCCGGAACGCCGTCCATGTCGTTGCGGATGGCAAGTCCATGCCAATGAATGGTCGTCGGTGTCGACAACTCGTTGCGGAAGCGAACCTCGAGCTCGTCACCTGCTCGAACACGGATCTCGGGGCCTGGAACCGTGCCCCCGTATCCCACGGTTTGAACGACCCGTCCTGCCAGATCGAGACTGACCGAGCCGGCGACGAGATCGACGACCTTGCGCCCTGCCCCGGCGATACGACGTTGCTTTTCACGTCTCGCCACCGCCGGATCGGTCGCCTTGATCGCCTCACGTTGCCTGTCCGAGCCGCATCCCGCGGCCAAGACTCCCAGAGCGCTCGCCCCGGATGCCACCAGGAACCGACGGCGGCTCCAGCCTGAACCACCGGTCACCGGCATCCTCGACCTCTTCCCACCCACTCGTTACTCATCACTACGTACTGTAGTAGTGATCCCTCCGACCTGCCTGTCGCGTTCGTCCACGAATGGGCCTGGCGGTGGGCTCTCGGTGCGTGCCGTCGCGCATGGCGCGTGAGTCGGTTCCTCGGCGTCCGAACGGGTTCAATGGATGACCTTGACCCCCCTGAGGAGCAGACGTGGAAGCACGAACGTGGAAGTAGGCCTCTTCACCTTTGGCGATCTGTTTCCCGACCCCGTCACGGGTCGGGTGCCGTCGGCACAACAGCGGCTCGGCGAGATCCTTGCCGTGGCCGAGTTGGCCGATCGATACGGTCTCGACCTGTTCGGCGTGGGCGAGCACCATTCCTCGTTGTTCGCGATCTCGTCGCCGGTGACGGTCCTGGCCGCCATCGCAACGGCCACCCGGCGCATCCGGCTCTCGAGCGCGGTCACCATCTTGAGCAGCGCGGATCCCGTCCGGGTCTTTCAGGAGTTCGCCACACTCGACCTGCTCAGCGGTGGTCGCGCCGAGATCATGGCTGGTCGTGGGGCCTTCACCGAGTCGTTCCCACTCTTCGGGTACCGACTGGAGGACTACGAGATGTTGTTCGAGGAGCACCTGGACCTGTTGTTGCGGGTGAACGAGGCGACGCCGGTGACATGGTCCGGGCATCATCGACCCGCTCTGGCGAAGGCCGAGATCACGCCGCGCCCGGTCCAGCAGGCACTGCCCATTTGGCTGGCTGTCGGAGGCACGCCGACCAGCGTGGTGCGTGCCGGAAGGCTCGGGTTGCCCATGACCCTCGGGCTGATCGGCGGCATGTCGGAGCGGTTCGCCCCGCTTGCCGAGCTCTACCGTCGCACCGGTCGCGAGGCCGGCCACGACGACGCAGCGCTGCAGATCGGCATCACCGGCCACTTCTACGTCGCAGCCACCCGGGCACAGGCCTACGAGGAGTTCTATCCGCACTACGCCGCCTACCTGCGCGTGGTGAGCCGTTCACGCGGGCAGGAATGGCGGGTGTCGCGTGCGGACTTCCAATCACTCGCCTCGCTACCGGGGGTGCTCTTCGTCGGTGACCCGGATGACATCGTGGCCAAGGTCAACTACCAGCACGAGTTGTTCGGACACAGCCGATTCATGGCGCAACATGATGTCGGCGGATTGGGCTACGCCAAGGTCGCGAGCTCCGTGCAACTCCTTGCCTCCGAGGTCGTCCCGGCCGTTCGCGAGCTCATGCCGGCGTGATCGCGCTGCGGTCGTAGCTCCTGCGGGCATCCTCGATCAGAGGCCGGTTGGTCTCCGCCCACACGACGAGGTTGGCGATGGTCTCGGAGAGGCTTTGACCGAGGGTGGTGAGCGCGTAGTCCACTCGTGGCGGCACGACGGGGTGAACGGTGCGGGTGACAAGGCCGTCGCGTTCCAGCCCCCGCAGGGTGACGGTGAGCATGCGTTGGCTGATGCCGTCGATGGCGTTGCGCAGCTCGGTGAACCTCAACGTGCCACCGCTCAGGAGATGCAGGACGAGGACCGACCACTTGTCACCTACACGGTTCAACACGTCACGAACCGGGCAGTCCTCGCGTGAGAAGGCAGGGATCGAGACCACGGTCGTTGCTGTCATGGTTCCTCCGGTGTGCCTGAGGCATGTCGAGATGCCTTCTTGAGTCGCCCTCCATCATGAACGATGATGCGGACAGGAACAAGAAGTAACCAACCCAAAGGAAGCACATGTTCATCGGAACGGCCATCGTCTCGACTCTCCTGGCCTTGGCGCTGATGGGCTCGGCGGGAGGGAAGCTGACCAAACAACCGCCGGTGGTGAAGATGCTGTCGGGGATCGGCGTACCGTCGTCGTGGTTGCCGAGGCTCGCGGCGGTCGAGTTGGCCGGCGGCATCGGCCTCTTGGTGGGTTTGGCAGTGCCGGCCATCGGCATCGCTGCTGCGGTTGGGGTCGCGGCCTACTTCGTCGGGGCCGTGATCACCCACCTACGGGCGAACGACAAGGCGATCGCTGCGCCGGTGATGATCGGGATCTTTGCCGTCGTTGCGCTGGTTCTACGAGCGGCAACCATCTGATCTTGTCGTCGAACCCGGTGGTGATGGAACGATTGCGGGTGTCCGAGCGACGCTTGGCGGGCTTGGTCGATGGACTCGACGAGGAGGCGCTCGGCACTGCATCGGCGTGTTCGGCGTGGTCGGTGGGTCGTGTGATGGCGCACTTGGGCAGTGGCGCCGAGATCGCGCTCGCGGGCTTGCATGCCGGTCTCGTGGGTTCGACCGAGTCGGTGCCCGCCGAGGTGACGCAAGCTCTCTGGGCGAAATACGACGCGCTCGGCGAGTCCGAGGCCACGGCACGATCTCTTCAGGCCAACGCCGCCCTGGTTGACGCCTTCGAAGCGCTGAGCCCGAGCGAGTTGGCCGACGTTCGGGTTCCGTTCTTCATGGGTCCGGTCCCGGTGACGTCGTTTGCCTCGTTCCGCCTGGCGGAGCACGTGGTGCACACCTGGGACGTGGAGGTGACCCGGCACCCGGACGTCGAGCTCGACCCGGTCTCGGCGGGCATCATCCTGGACATGGTGCTCACGCCTCTGGTCGGACGTCTGGCGCGCCCGCCTCGGTGGCCGGCGAAGCGTGTTCTTGTCCGCCTGAGCGATTCGGACGCAGCGATGACGCTCGTGCTCGGTGATCCGGTGACCATTGAGGACGACATGCCCGATGGGGGCGAGTCGGATGGGCGCGAGCCGGGTAGGCCGAGCGACGCGATCGCGATCATGACGACGGGCGCCTTCATCCGACTTGCCTACGGCAGGCTGGATCGGACCCGTACCCCCGAGTCGGTCGGGGTGTCGGGCTCGGTCTCGCTCGATGAGCTGCGGGAGATCTTCCCGGGCTTCTGAGGTCTCGACGTTCGGAGGGGCCTTATTCAGGTTGTTGCATGGAGGGATCGATGACAACAGGACCCGGGCGCTTGCCCACGGTGTTCATTCCCCACGGTGGTGGGCCGTGTTTCTTCATGGACTGGACGATGGGGCCACCGGACACCTGGTACTGCCTCGCGGAGTTTCTGCGGTCGTTCGACGACATGATCGGCACGCGACCGGAGGCGATCGTGGTGATCTCGGCGCACCACGAGGGCCGGGTTGTCGAGATCGGCGACGGGACAACCCCATCGATGCTGTTCGACTACTACGGCTTCCCCGACCACACCTATGAGCTCTCGTATCCCGCGCCGGGATCCTCGACGCTTGCCCATCGAATCGGTCAGCTGCTCGATGCCGCAGGGATCACGCTTTCATCTCGGGATGGGCGCGGCACTCGCGCCGCTGCGCGACGAGGGGGTGCTGATCGTGGGGAGCGGCATGAGCTATCACAACATGTCCGCCTTCATGCGAAGGGGGGTCAACAGCGATTCGCGTGTCTTTGACGAGTGGTTGGGCGAGGCGTGTGCAGCCGAGCCGGCCGCACGGGAGGAGCTGCTCAGCCGTTGGGACCGAGCCCCCGCTGCACGTTCTGCGCACCCGCGCGAAGAGCACCTCATGCCATTGATGGTGGTCGCAGGCGCCGCCGGGGACGATCTCGGGCGACGGGTGTTCGTCGACGACGTCATGGGGGCGACCATCTCGGCGCAGGCCTTCGGCGACCTGGCAGACGGGTGGTGATCGACGGGATCGTGCATCGGCTCGACATCGGGAGCCAGGCCGAACGGTTGTTGGTGTTGTTGCACGGCTATGGAGCAACCGAGCACGACATCGCATCGATCGTTCCGATGGTCGATCCGGCGGGCCGATTCGTGGTCGTGTCCCCCCGGGGCCCGATCCCGACTCCGGGCGGTGGGGCGAGCTGGTACGACTTCGATGAAGACCGGCGAGCCGACCCGGCGTCCTTCCGGGCGACGTTGGCGAGACTCGACGCTTTCGTGACATCGGTCGCTGAACGGTTCGACCTCGACCGGGCCGACAGCGTCATGGGGGGGGTTCTCGCAGGGCGCGGGCATGGCGGCCTGGCTTGCGTTCGCCACGGCGTCGCCCCCGCCGCGCGGATTCTGGTGTTGTGGCACGATCGTCGATGTCGATGACCGGCCGCTCGATCTCAGGTCCGCTCGGGGTCGCCATGCATTGATCCTTGCCGGGCGAAGTGATCCGAACGTGCCCGTCGAACGCAACCGTGCGCAAGCTCGCCGTCTCGGCCTGGCGGGCGCCAAGGTCACCGTGTCCGAACACGAGGGGGGTCACGCTCTGACCCGGGACATGCGGAGCCTCCGGCTGTTTTCGGGAGGATGGTCGTGATGGTGGGCGCAATCGTGGAGGGCGGCACGGAGCCGAGGGGCGGCCGGGAGCGCCAGGGCCCTTCGACCGATCAGGTGCGCCGGACGTCGTGGTTCCTGTTCCAGCTGGTGCTTGGTCTCGTTGCCGTCTGGTTCATCGGGTCGGGGATCCTGGATGTTCATCCTGACCGCGGGCGCACGGCCGGCCGCACGGCGGAGTGTCGCCTCCTCCGGGACGACGACTCACTTGTCCAGCTCACCAAACGTTGGCCGCGGGGGAACGTGGCCGGTCAGCTCCAGCGATGGGAGGACTGCGATCGATCGCGTGAGATTGCGGGTGACACGATACGTCGAGCCGAGCGAGCGGTGCGCCTCGACATCGCGTTCACCGCTCTGCTCGCGGCTCTCTTCCTGGCAGCGGTGCACACGGCAAGGAGGCGCAGGCGGTGGCGGCTGGCAGCGGGGATCGCGGCCTGGTTTGCGTTGGTCTGGGCCGGCGGGAATCTGTTGGAGGACGCGATGCTGCTCGGTCTCCTCGGCGACGCATCGCGACTCGCCGGCAACGGGGCCCTATCGGGTTTGGATGTTCCCTCGGCGCTTCGGTGGGTCTCGGCGGCACGAGCAGGATCCCTGTTGGCGGCGGCTCCGGTGGTTGTGGCTTCGCTCGCCATGTCGTTCGGGGCCTTGTTCGGTCTTGGCGAGCCGGATGCCTCGGCGGTGGCGAATCGGCGGCAGGCGGTGATGTCCTTCACCAAGCGCTGGGGTCATCGTCTCGTGGGTCGCCGTTCGACCCTTGTGGAGGAGATGACCCGGTTTGTGGAGGTTGTGCCCGATCCGGATCGGCCCGTGGGGGTGTGTTCCTCGGGTGGCGGCATCCGATCGGCAGCGTTCAATCTGGGCGCCCTCCAGGTTCTCGAAGACCATAAGGAGCTCGAGCGGACTCGATGGTTGACGTGTGTCTCGGGCGGTTCGTACATGGCGGCGGCGTGGGTCACCGGCCGTTCGACCGCCGAGCAGCAGGCACTTGCGGCTCCGACCGCCTGGCAACGTCACTCTGCGGAGGAGGAGCATCTCCGACGAAATGCCTCCTACCTGGCGCCGGGCGTCGGTGGGAAGCTGTGGGCGATTGCCCGTTTCGTCTTCGGCCTGGCGATCAATCTGGGGCTTGTGGTGCTTTCCTTCGGCACAGTCTTCCTGCCCTACGGATGGCTCGTGCAGCGCTACCAGGTCCTCGCCCCGGCCACTGCGGGTGGGGTTGTGGCGCTGCCCTCGGGCGGATGCGTCGAGCGTCCCGACGGCACCTTTGCGATCGCCGTCGCAGGCGAGCGGGTGTCGGTTCTCCGCGGCACCCGTGTCGAGCTCGACCGCAACGCCCCACCGATCAGGCCCACGACACCGACGACACCGACGACACCGACCGACGTCGACTGCTCAGCCATCGGTGCAACGGCGCCGATGACCGCCGGAGCATTGCCGGCTGCGGCGACCAACCGCCTTCTGAAGGAGGGATGGACGGTCGCCCTGGACGTGGACGCCGGGGCGGTAAGGCTCGGGGACGACCTCGTGCGAGGCTGTCTCCGGACCGAGACGCCTTGTCGAACCGACGCGCTGGTCACGATTCCTCAGGGATCTCGGCTCATTCAGGCGAAGCAGGCCCTCCTGACCCTCGGCGAGGATGCCGTTGCCGCGGACAACCAGCTGGTCGAGCGATGTGGCCTGGTTGCCTGCGAGGAGTGGAGGACCCCGGCCTTCCTCGTGTGGGCGGTGCGGGTGGTGGGCGCTCTGGCGGCCATGGGAGGGGTGGCCCTCGTCTTCACGCGCCTCTCGAGCGCGCTCGCGAGGCGGGTCGAAGGTTGGACTCGCAAGCTCGTCGTGTTCGCGCTGATCCTCGCCCTGTTCGGCGAGGTCATGCCGCGTCTGGTGAGCTGGATCGAGCAGGGCCGCCGGTCGATCGAGGCCGATCTCGCTCCCACGGTGGGTGCCGGGAGCGGGGTGATCCTGCTGGCGCTGGTTTCGCGCATCGTGGCTTTCGGCGGTTCCTCGGGTGGTGGGGGAACGACCTCGACATGGTTGCGGAACACGGCACGGTCATTGTGGCAACGCGCGCAGCCGATGTTGGTGAGGATGGCCGCTTACCTCGCGGGCCCCCTTGTGCTGGTCGCGATCGCGCTCCTCTTCGCGGGCGATGGGGCGAGTCGGACGCTTCGCCCGAGCCAGCTCTCGTTGTGGCTCAGCCTGCTCGGGTTCCTGGCCGTGGTGCTCGCCGCAGGCGACCTGAACGAGTGGTCGCTTCACCCGTTCTACCGGGATCGCCTGAAGATGGCTTTTGCCGCAGATCCAACCACGCTCGAGTGTCGGGTGGACCCACTTGACGGGTTGCCCGCCAACCCTGAGCTCATCATCTGCGCTGCAGCGAACATCGCGGATGCACGGCTCACCGCTCCCGGACGCCCCGTGGTGTCGTGGACCTTCTCCAGGGACGCCATGGGCAGCGCCGCGCTCGGTGTGCTTCCACCGGTCACGTGCAGCGGCACGGTTTCGCCACTCCACCTCCCCCACTCGCTGGCTCACCTCAACTCGACCTGGGACGCGGTAGCGGTGTCGGGCGCGGCCTTCTCCCCTGCGATGGGCAAGATGTCCCGCGCCGAGCGGATGTTGCTCGCGCTCGGCAACCTGCGGCTCGGGCAGTGGTATCCGAACCCGCGCTTTCTGGCGATGGGCGTGGACGATCACGGGACGGACCGGGTTGCCTGGTACGAGACCCATCACCCCAGGCCGTGGTATCTGGCGAAGGAGGCACTCGGGTTGCACTCGGCCGGCGATCCATGGGTGTACGTCACCGATGGCGGCCACTACGAGAACCTCGGTCTGGTCGAGTTGCTCCGCCGTCGGTGCCTCGAGATCTACTGCCTGGACGCAGCAGGGGATGCAACGAACACGTTCGGCACCTTCGCCGATGCGATGCGGATCGCACGCGGGGAACTGGGCGTGACGATCGAGATCGATCCGTTGCCGATGGCCTCCGACGCGGACGGCATCTCGCAGGTGGGCGCCTGGGCGGGCGTGGTGCGCTATCCGGCGGCCGATGGCCGGCCGGCCGAGACGGGTTGGGTGGTGCTCGCGAAGCTGGCCGTTCCGAAGGACGCGCCCTTCGACATACGCGACCTGGCGCGGACCTTGCCACGCTTTCCGAACCACCCAACAGCTGATCAGC
The DNA here is from genome assembly GCA_016178435.1 of Actinomycetota bacterium. Taxonomy (GTDB): domain Bacteria; phylum Actinomycetota; class Acidimicrobiia; order Acidimicrobiales; family CADCSY01; genus JACOTK01. The sequence goes on along the minus strand of JACOTK010000076.1, from coordinate 1,184 downwards.
TCTACACGGACCAGAAGTTCGAGGCCTATCGAGCGCTCGGTGCGTATCTTGCGGATGACGCGTTCAGGTTGGCCCAGGAGATCCGTGGACATGTCAGGCGTTCCGTTCAGGTCGACAAGGCGGTCGAGCGGGCACTGGCGGCACGCCTGAGGAAGCCCCCTCTCCCGACGGGAACGGTTCACCTCAAGATGCACTGAGCGCCCGGAGGTCCCCGTCCCTTCGGGCGAGATCACCTGCGAGACTGACGACGTGGCTCGCTCGGGCCATACGAGCCCGGAATGGACGAGCCCGGAACGACGGTGACCGCCAAGGTTTGCCGATTTGCGAGGAGGATGCCGGCCGTGAGATCAGCGTTACGTAAAGAGGACCTGTCGTTTGTCGATCGTGCTCCCATGGTCATCGTCGCCGAGACCGTCGTCGAGGCGACACCCGAGCGTATTTGGCCTGCGTTGGCGGAGGCTTCGGCGTGGCGGCAGTGGTTCGCCGGGATGCGAAGCGCCCACTACACGAGCGAGGCGCCCCACGGTGTCGGCTCGACCCGTTCGGTCAATGTCGGAGGGTTCAAGGTCGACGAGGAGGTCATTGCCTTCGACGTCGACCGACGGTTCGCCTTCGTGCTGCGGGAGGCCAACGTGGCGTTGTTCAACGCGATGGTGGAGGAGGTCACGCTCGAGGCTGTGGGGACCCGAACCCGGGTCGTCTACCGCCAGGCCGTGGAGCCCAAGCCGTGGTTGAGGCCGTTTCTGCCGATCCTCCGCGCTCAGCTGCAACGAGGCCTTCGACGCGGCCTTGCCGACCTCGGTCCGTATGTGCTCGGTCACAGCCAGGGCATGTCCTGACGCCTGCTTCGAGGTTCGGCAGAGGATCGACGAAGCGTCTAGGTTGCCCGGGTACGAGGTGCCGGGTCTCCGGCCCAGGGGCGATGCCCGAAAGGCGATGAGGTGAGCATCAGAGGAAAGGCATTCATTGCGGGCGTCTACGAGCACCCGAGGCGCGAGATCCCCGATCGCACGTTGACCGAGATCCAGGCGGACGTTGCGCTTGGGGCCCTGGCCGACGCCGGTCTCTCGATCGGCGACGTCGACGGCTACTTCTGCGACTCCAGTGCCGGCTTCGGCCCGCTGACCATGATCGAGTACCTGGGTCTGAGCTGCTCGTACGTCGACTCCACCGAGACGGGTGGC
>JACOTK010000075.1 GCA_016178435.1 Actinomycetota bacterium | reverse complement strand
CGGCGCGGCGTCGCTGGTTTCGAGGTGGTACTGCTCGAACCCGGCAGGCGTGACCAGCTCCAACTGGCGCACGGTGTCGCTGTCGACCCGGAAGGTGTGGGGAACATCGCGGGGAAGCCACACGAACTCACCGGCGCCGACCTGGCGTCGTTCGTCGCCGATGACGACGGTGATGGCGCCGTCGAGGACAAGCAGAGCGCTGTCCTCGCGGTGGTGCACGTGTCGGGGAGGTGAGAACCCGCGTCGTGCCTGCTGTTCCATGATCGCCAGCCCCCCGGCGGTATCGGTGCCGTCGGCCACGATCCGAAGGAGAGTTCCGATGAACCAACGGTCACGATCGGTGTTCGGAACGGTGATGGTCATGTGCTGCTCTCCCTCGGTCGAGGAACCCTCGATATTTAGAGTTATACTCTATTGACAGAGTGATACTCTAAGGCAATGGATGGCGTTGTCAAGACCACGTTCCCGAGGCGCCGGGAGAAGGCCCGGGCAACCCGCGTGGGCGTGCTGGGCGCAGCGAAGAGGCTGTTCACCGCCGCGGGATACGGGGCCACGACCATCCAGGCCATCGCCGATGAGGCCGACGTGGCCGTGCAGACCGTCTACGCGGTGTTCGGCAACAAGCGCTCGATCCTCGCCGAGCTGATCGACGTGTCGATCGCCGGCGACGATGCCGAGATCGTCGTCAATGCCCGCGAATGGATGCGCCCGGTGTGGGAGGCCCCGACCGCCGCCGACCGTCTCCGTGCCTACGCCGCCGCGGTGAGCCGCATCATGGACGGCGCGGGTGACCTGTTCGCCGTGCTCGCCTCCGCGGCCACCGCCGATCCCGACATCGGCGAGTTGGCCGACACCGCCGAAGGACGCCGCCGTGCCGGAGCCGCTTCCGTCCTCGACTCCGTCCGTTCCGTTGGCAAGTTGCGACCGGGACTCACCCGTGAGCGTGCCATCGACGTGTTGTGGTTGCTGAACAGCCCGGTCGTGTTCGCCCACCTCGTGCGTCAAGCGGGATGGACCCTCGACCGGTACCAGTCGTGGCTTGGTGACGCCATGGTCAACGAGCTCCTCGACGACGACTGACGCTGTCCGGCGCGAACCTTGCCCACCACGACCACCCGGTCAGGGTCCGAGTGACGTGGCGATCCATAGCGCGTGGCGCATCTCGACCGTTGCGAATCGCCTCGATGGGTGCCTCAACGGAGGTTGGCCGGAGCTACGGCGAGTCCGACCGCAGCGGCGCCCTCGTGAAGACGTTTGTCCCAAACCGCGACGGTGAGATCTCTTGAGCTGAGTGCAAGCGCACTGGCAAGGTGGACGGCGTCAGCCCCGCGGAGGTGGTGACGTGATGCCAGCGCACCAGCGGTCTGCTCGATGTCGGCTGACAACTCGACCGGACGCATCGATGCCCAGAAGATCTCCCATGCAGCTGCAGCTGCAGCCGCCTCGGATTCGGTCAGGTCATGGTTCCGGCCGGCCGCTGCGAGGGCTGCGCAGACTTCTGGATAGGCGAGTCGACTCGACAGCGCAGCATCGCACGCGTTCCACAACGCTGCGGCGGTGTCCGACCCAGCCTCGTCGAGCACGAGTTTCACGAGAGCGCTCGAATCGAAATAGACAAGGGCCACGTTTCAGCGACGCTGCTCACTGACGATGTCGGCAACCGGGCGTTTCGGTGTTGGCCGGTGCCGGTCACCGGCGACTGGCCGGGTCGACCTGGCTGGACGACTGATGACGCCCTGCGCTGTGAGGCGGTCGATGACCGGTGTGGAGTCGAGGGCGACGATTCGGGCGACTGGAGTCCCTCGATCGGTGATGACAACGTCGTTGCCCTCGCGTGCCGCGTCGATCCAGCGGCCGAGGTGGGCTCTGAGCTCGGTGACTGCAACGTCCATCTCCCAAGTGTACAACACGACAAGGCATCATACGTACAGTTTGTCGGCTCCTTGCCGTGGTCAGTGACGCTTGACGCCCCCGTACTTCATGCGGGTGTCGCTCATCGAGGCGGCCCGCGCCTCGTCGTTGTGGATGGCGGCGTCGACGACCTCACCGACGAAGAGGGTGTGGGTGCCGAGGTCCAGGCGGTGACGGACAGCGCAGTCCATCCACGCCGGCGCCTCGTCGAAGACGGGAGCGCCGGTGGTCGCCCCCCGTACCGCCCTGCCGTTCAGCGTCGAGCCGTCATCGAGGGCGGGCTTCGAGAACTTCACGAAGACGCGTGTGTCGTTCGCGTCCCACAGGTTCACGGTGAACGAACCGCCATCGGCGATCAGCCGGTGCGTGATCGCACTGTTGTCCACCGAGACACCGATCAACACCGGTTCCATGGACAGCTGCGTGATCCAGCTCGCGGTCATCGCGTTGCGCTCGTCCCCTGCTCGGGAGCCGATGAGGGCGAGCGCGTTCGGAATCTTCCACGTGATCCTGTTGAGCAACTCGTCGTCAAGGGCCATGCATGAAGCCTAGGACCCGAGACAAAACTACTTGCGCGGCCGAAGGCCGAAGGCCGAAAGTGAATACACCACAAAGGTTAAATCTGGAAGCGCCGCGCAAGTAGTTTTGTCACTGGTCCTTAGGAGCGAATGACAGGGGAAGGAACGGCGCCGGGATCGTCGCGTGATCGGAACCGTTACGCGCCGAGCTCGGCGAGAGCGGGGGCGATGCGCTCCATGACTCCGGTCGTGTAGGCGATGGGATCGCCGGCGGGCACGACCTCGACCGTGGTGACGCCGAGGGCCGCGTAGTCGGCCATGTCGGCGAGAAATCGGTCGGGGTCGTCGAGCGGGTTGGCCATGGCGAGGATGGTCCGGTCGATCTCGGCGGGGTCACGGCCCTCGGCGTCACAGT
>JACOTK010000074.1 GCA_016178435.1 Actinomycetota bacterium | reverse complement strand
CTACTAAGCCGACAGTGATTAGGCTACTAATCCGACGGCATGTATGCGTCGAATCCGACAGTAGTTATGCTATTAATCCGACGGAACGGGGGAGGCGAGGTCGGTGCCTTCACGCGGGGTCGCGGCGGCTGGAGGTACGTCGTAGGACGAGCACCGGCGCGCCGCCGAAGGAGATCGGGTGGTCCCGCACGGGACCACCCGACAGGTATCTTTCGCCATGATCCGGAGGCCCAGTCCTGAACCTGTCGCACTACCGATGGGAGCGGACCTCGACGTCGGGGAGATCCCGGAACGCTGCGGCGTCGGCAGTGAGCACGATGCGGCGTGTCGCACGAGCCGTCGCGGCGATGATGAGGTCGTGAGCGCCACGTGGACGGCCCTGTCGTCGAACCTGTGCCAAAAGCAGGGCGTGTTCCTCGGCCACATCGACGTCGTAGTCGACGATCAACAGGGTCGCAGCGATGTCGTCGACGAAAGCTGCTCTCGTGGCGCGGCGCCTGCCTCGCGCCAGGAGCGCTCCGACTCGGATCTCCGCCAACGTGACCGCGGCGATCGCAACGTCATCGTCGTCATCGATCAGCTCGTCGAGCTCGTCACCGGAACGCTCGGCGTCGATGAGGAAGGTCGTGTCGAAAAGCAGTCGGCTCACCCTCGGTTGTCGACCTCGAGGAGACCGCGCACGGACTCGAGCTCGTCGCGCCAACTCGGGTCGCCCCGGTGTCGGCGCAGCAGCGACTTGACCTCTGCGCCTCGACCACCCGTTGTGGGTTCGAGCTGCGCAACGGCCTTGCCCCTTCGCACGATCGTGAAGCGTTCTCCCCGGTGCTCGATTGCGTCCAGGAGATCGGCAAAGTTTCGGGCGGCATCGGTCGCGGTGATATCCGGCATAGAATCATATTATCAGATTGCTGATCGCCCAGCATCGGTGAGCGATTCAGGAAGTGATCTCTCATGACCGATCTGCCGGCACGCCCATGGCTCCGATAGTGGCACCGCGTCGCTCGGCCTCATGGCAGAGTTGGGCGTCGAGGTCGTCAGGCAACTTCACCGATATCCGTACACGGGTGGATCGCGTCAGAACGTGATGACCTTGTCGGCCCAGAGGGTCCAGTCGGTGACCTCGTCGAGGCTGGAACGGCGGGCGTCGTCGACGATCATGGTGTCGAGGATGCCCCTGGCGTCCATGCAGGTGCCGCACAGCCCGATCTCGACACCGTGGCGTGACGCCGAGGCGAGCATGCGGTCGAGGTGGTAGTAGCCGTCGGGGAGCTTCTGGCCGGCGATCGCACAGCCCACCGCGTCGCCGAAGCAGAACAGGCGCACCTGCACCCCGTCGCGCTTGGCGAGGCTCACCGCGAGACGCAGCCCGTTGTAGGCGCGCTCGTCGCCGTAGGCGGGGCCCTGGAGGATCACGAGCACGTTCACGATGCAACCCCGATCTCGAAGGGAAGCGCACTTCGGCGCCACTCGGGAAAGCCGTCCTCGAGGCGTCTGGCCGCTCGGCCTCGACGGCGCAGCAGTCGCACCGCCTCATCGGCGAACACGCAATAGGGCCCACGGCAGTAGGCGACGACCTCGATGCCCTCGGGGAGGTGCCGCAGCCGACGGCCGAGCCCGTCGATCGGCATCGACAGGGCCCCCGCGATGTGGCCGGCAGCGAACTCCACCTCGGGGCGCACGTCGACCACGATCACCTCGCCGGCGTCGAGGCGAAGTGCGAGCTCGTCACGGGTGATCTGTTCGAGCTCGTCACGCTCGCCGAGATACGCCCGGGCGAGATCGTCGATGCGGCCGTGGTGCGCGGCCGACACGTCACGCAGCGCCTCCCACAACGCGCCGACCCTCTCGGAGGCCAGGCGGTAGTAGATGCGGGTGCGTTCACGTCGCGTCACCACCAGGCCGGCGGCTGCGAGCGCACGAAGATGGAACGACGTGTTGGCGACGCTCTGGTCAATCTCGTCGGCCAGATCCTCGACGTGGCGTTCGCCCTGGGCCAGGACGTCGACGATCTCGGCTCGCCGGCCGTTCGCAAGCGCCTTCGCCACCTCGGCGAAGCCGTCGAACAGCGCATCTTTCGCGTCACGATCACCCAAAGCGATCACCTCCTCAAAGACTTGCTTGACAAGGTACCCTGCTCTCCACAATTATTCAAGAGATTCTTTGAGGAGGTAGCATGGTGCGGATCCACGAGTTCGTCGACGAGGGCCTGGGCCACTCGTCCTATGTCATCGACCTGGCCGACGGCACGGGCGCGGTCATCGATCCGCCGCGCTTTCCCATCTCTCAGGAGGCACTCGCCGAGCGCGAGCACCTCGAGCTTCGCTGGACCATCGACACGCACTCGCATGCCGACTACGTGACGGGAAGCCCCGCTCTCGGCGCCCGTGCACATGCGACCTTTGTGGCTCCGGGCGCCTCGCGACTCGAGACGCCTCACCGGGCGGTGAGCGACGGTGAGCGAGTCGCACTGAGCGCATCGGTCGCGATCGTGGCGATCGCGACGCCCGGCCACACGCCCGATCATCACGCCTACCTGCTCGAGGAGGACGGCAGGCCGGTCGGGTTGTTCACGGGCGGCTCCCTGATGGTCGGGACCGTCGGACGCACCGATCTGTGCGGGCCCGAGCTCGCCGTGCCGCTTGCCCACGAGATGTTCCGCTCGCTGCGCCGTTTCGACGACCTCCCCGACGAGCTCACCGTCTATCCCACGCACGGCGCAGGGTCGTTCTGCTCGGCGCCCGGGGCCGCGGAACGCATCTCCACCCTCGGGCGTGAGCGGCGCACGAACCCGTTGTTGCTGGAGCCGAGCGAGGATGCCTTCGTGGAACACCTCGTCGCCGGGTTCGGCACCTTCCCGTCCTATTTCGCCCGCCTGCCCGAGCTCAACCGTCGTGGGCCCCGCCGCTACGACTCGCTTCCCGTGCTCGATCGCCTCGGCGCCGACGAGATCGAGGCAAAGATCGCCGCCGGAGCCCAGGTCGTCGATGTCCGGCCCTTCGTCGCCTTCGGCGCCGGCCACATCGCCGGATCGCTGTCCAACACGCTTCGCCCGGTGTTCGCCAGTTGGCTCGGCTGGCTCGTCGACCCCGAGCGCCCGCTCGTCTTCGTGCTCGGCGACGACCAGGACCGTGGCGAGCTCGTCCGCCGATGCCTCGACATCGGCCACGAGCGCCTCGTCGGCGAGCTCGACGGCGGCATCGATGCGTGGACGGCGAGCGGCAGGGGCCTCGCCACGATCCCCGTCGTCGACATCGCCGGGCTCGTGCCGCCGGTGCTCGACGTCCGCCAGGCGAACGAGTACGCAGCCGGCCATGTGCCGGGAGCGATCAACGTCGAGGTCGCCGCTGTTCCCGGCGCTGCCGGCGCCTTGCCGGCGGGTGCGCTGACCGTCATGTGCGGCCATGGCGAGCGGGCCATGACAGCGGCAAGTCTCCTCGTCGCCGGCGGCAACCACCAGGTGT
>JACOTK010000073.1 GCA_016178435.1 Actinomycetota bacterium | reverse complement strand
CGTCGAAAGCCCTCCAAGAGTCTCGAAAACCGTATCTGACCAGCCCGATTTGCATACCATGCTCCCGTAGCTCAGGGGATAGAGCGTCGGTTTCCTAAACCGTGCGTCGCGTGTTCGAATCACGCCGGGGGCGCCAAAGAAAGGGAGATCCACCAGCGAAAGACGAGGGCACCCAGGAGCGCCACCGCGACGCACGTGGGTGCGTTGGCTCGGTGCAACGTCGTACCAGGCATCGCAGCCTGACGAGTACTGTGCGACATGAGCTTCGATGGTGTCGGTGGCACCCTGACGGTGGCAGCAGTGCAGGCCACTCCTGTGTTCCTGGATCGCAGTGCCACCGTTGAGGTGGCGGCCCGCCACGTCGCGTCGGCGGCCGCCGAGCTGGTCGTCTTTCCGGAATCGTTCGTGCCCGGCTACCCGGACTGGGTGTGGCGACGCTCACCGATGAGCGATGGCGACTGGTACGCCCGGTTGGTCGCCAACGCTGTTCGCATCGAGGGCACCGATCTCGATCCGGTGCGTGATGCTGCACGGGATGCCGGGGCGTGGGTTGCGCTCGGCGTCACCGAGCACCTTGAGACATCGCCGTTGTACTGGCTCAGGCTCGGTCGGTCCACCAGTCTGCATTGACTCCACGTCGCCGAAGCGATCCGAAGTTCGCCGCGTCATCGTTGGAGAGCTCGACGGAGCGGATGAGGAGTCACAATGCCGACCTCCTCCCGAAAAGGAGGTGACATACGTCACGTTGTCGAATGCCAAAGTGGACCGGAATCTTTCTGAGAAAGGTCCAGGGTTTTGCTGGGATTGCCGCCATCCGGTGGCTCATATGCTGGGAGGATTGAGATGAACAGGAAGATGCGGCGCATTGCGCCGGCTGTTGTGCTTGCGGGGTTGGGTCTTGCCACGGCGGGATGCGGCTCGCTGCCCACGGGCATGACCGTGCCAGTGGCGGACGTTGAGAGCGTGTCGGTCGACCCTCATGTGTCGGCTGACATGTCGGCCGACATTGAAGGCTCGGCGAGCGTCTCGACGGATCTTTCGGAGCCGGTCGATGTCTCGATTGCCACGTCAGGCGTGGCGACGGTGTCGAGCGAGCTCACACGATCGACTGACACCGATGAGCCGACGAGCGTGTCGAACGAGATCTCACGATCGACCAATGTGTCGATTGACACTTCTGACACTTCTGACACTTCTGACACTTCAGGCTCGACGAGTCTGTCGATGGACCTCTCGGGATCGACCGATGTGTCGAGCGGACTTGATGGCTCGACGAGCACTTCGACCGATCTTTCCGGATCGACCGATGGGTCGGGGTCGGCTGACTTCTCGCAGTCGATCTCGTCGTTGTCCGACCACAGCGGTTAGTCGGGTCTGCGCCTGAAGGATCATCCGACGTGACGGCGATTCCTGTCCGGTGTCAGATCGGACAGGAATCAGTCGGGCCCGGTGAGTTGTCCGAGAGAGCGTCACCCACAGTGTGGCCCGTTTGACCCAAGCCGTCGCCGTATGCTCGGCATATGCGGCTTTGTCGTGGGCTTGGTCGGCTGCTCGGGGCATTTGCTCTGGTCGCTGTTGTCGTGCTCATGGCCCGGCCGGCGGTGGCGCAGCGGGTCTCCGGTCCGAGCGTGAGTGAGGGAAGGCCGGGCGAGACCATCCACTTCGAGGGCAACCTCATCGGCTGCTACGGCGGGCCAGGGTCGGAGACCAGCTTCTTCGGTTTTCCCGATCGGGTCGTCCTCTACTGGAACCCGCTCGCGATGACCGATGAGGAGATCGAGGCGTTCAACGACGAGACAACCGCGACTCTCACGATCCCCCCGGGCATGCAGGAGATTGCCTCGCTGATCTTCAACGACTCGAACCACGGCTGGACGCTCGATGCCACGGTTCCTGCCGGTGAGGTCGGCCAACACGCCATGGTCCTGGGCTTCGAGCCGCAGTGTCAGTGGAAGGTTCTGCAAGCCGACGGCACCGTGGCCGAGGATCCGAAGCCGAGCTACCGGCCCATGACGTTCTGCGTGCTCGACGCCGACGGGGAGTGCCAACACAGCGCCGAGGCCCTGGCGTCGGTCAACGAGACGGCCGGCGGGGGCAAGGGCAAGGGTTTCGATCCCGCCGATTATGCGTTCGTCGGCGGGGGGCTGGCGCTCACGGTCGTGGGTGGATCTGTCGTGAGGAGAAGCGGTCGCCGGACGCAGCGGACCCATGCTGCGCCTGACCCGTGCCATGCCCAGCGGCAGCGGCTGGCGACGGCGTCGGTCAAGGCACGCGCTCTGCAGGACGCGCTTCAGACGATGCGCGGCATGCACCAGGTGCTTGAGCGCCAGTACGAGGACCGGCGTGAGGGCGGGTACATGTCGGCGGTCTACGATGTCGCGTCGCTGGCCGGGAGCGTATGGGCCAAGCCTGCCGAGGCGTTGGCAGGGCAGTGGCTCAAGAGCCAGGTCTTCGAGGGCATGATGTGGTCGGTGACCAAGACCCTTGGCGACTCGATGGCCAAGGACTTCCTGATCTACCTGAACAATGCCGAGGTCGGTGACCCGTCGGCCTGGCTCACGAGCCTCGGCGAGGACCAGGCCAAGGGTGAGATCCAGAAGCGCATCACCGAGTTCTTGACGACCCGCCAGATGCAGCAGTACCTGCGGGAGGGATTGCACGTCGCCGATGGCCGGAACATGAAGGACGTCCTCGGTATCGGTGAGCGTGACTACGGCGGCCTGCGGTCGGTCGTGAGCGAGAGCTATGCCCCCATCGGTGAGGCGATCGGCAATCTCTACAGCGTCGCCAAGCTCGGCAACGACGTCAGCGGGGCGATGGACGACCTCGAGGCCAGGCGAGCCGAGCTGTCGAGGTTGCACAGCTACATCAACAACCGCCAGAACATGTTGGACGACGAGCTCGGAGCGCTCGATGTCGCACGCCATCTGTTCAACCTGTGCGCCAATGGGAACCCGGGAGCGCCGTGATGGACGACCTGCGCTGGAGCGCGACGAGCCAGGTCGAGCGGACGGTGCTCGGCGGCGATCGTTTCCGCGACCTGGACGGGCGCCATTGGGCCTACGCCGCGACCGACGGTTGGCTTCGTCACAGCGGCCCGGGTTGGCAGCCCGACCCGGACGTTCCCCGCATGCTCGAAGGGCCGACCGGTCCGCTCGCCGAGGTGGCGCAACGACCCACGCCCGCCACGCCCGCCACGATCAGTGAGCTCATCGACCGCGGCGTGACCGATCTCGCACGTGCATACCGGGCGGGCGAGTTGTCGAGCGCGCCGGCGGAGGCGGCGCTCCTCGCCCTGGTGGCAGCCGACGGCGAGGGTCGACTCTGGACGGTGGGACCCCGCACGGGGTCGTGGTTCATGCTCGCCGGTGGGGCATGGAGCGCCGCGCCGCGTCCGGCCGACGACCTCTTCACCGATGCGCCCGACCCAACCCGTGTCGCCGGGAGCTTGCCGAGCGCTGACACGCCCCTGTTGCCCGAGCGGATCACCGCGCCGTGGGATCCGCCGGCGACTCCGACGCCGGCTTCCTCCGTCGCCGCCATGCCCGAGCGTGAGCGGACATCCGGCGGCGCTCGGCGCGCCCTCGGCTTGATGTTGACCGCTGCGGGCCTGTTGTCGAGCGGGTTCGGACTCGTCAACGGTCTCACCGGGAACAACTCCGAGGTTACTGCCGCCCCCACAACGACGATCGTTCCTCTCGTCACGACGACTCGGCCCGCCACGACGACGACCCCACCCACGACAGCCGAGTCAACGACCACGGTCGCGAGGGCCGAGCAGAGCGAGACGCCGCTCGTGCCGATACAGATCAAGGCGAGCAGCTCGCTGCCGTCGGCCGCAGGGAATTCCTACGAGCCTGCGAACGTCATCGACGGCCGCGACGACACGGCGTGGTGCGTCGCCGACGATGGCACGGGCGAGTCGCTGACGATCGAGCTCACGGGTGTCCCGGTGGTGACGAGCGTCGGAATCCTGCCGGGCTACGCCAAGACCGAGGGGGGCGACCGCTGGACGGAGAACCGGCGGCCCACGTTCGTCACCTGGTCGTTCTCGAGCGAGGCGCAGTACGACCAGACGCCCGACACCGACGTTCGCTCACTGCAACTCTGGAGGCTGCCGAGCCCCGAGGACGGCTCCAAGGTCCACCTGACGATCGGTGGCACGACGGGCGTTGCGGACGGCGACACGTGCATCAGCGAGATCGCTCTCCTCGGCCACCCGGGCTAGGGCCTCCAGGGCTCCGGTTGTCATCTCCGAAGGAGCGCCCGTGGCGCCGGTGAGTCGAGAACCGGGCGCCTCTTGCGGCGTCGCACACAAGGGTGTTCGTGCTTGCCTTCCTCGTGTTGGGACTGCTACAAAGAGTGCCAAACACGTCATACCGAGTCTTCTCGAGCAGGGAAGAAGACGACATGACCGGAACGGTAAGGGTCATCGGAACCTGGGCACGACAGATGGTGGCGGGACATGCCAACTCAACAATCCATCCTCACGCCCCCGGTCTATGACCAAATCACGACCGGAATCATTTCGGTTGAATCCCTGCTACGGGATCTGGCCCCGTTTGTCACCGCTGCGCTGATCCTCCTGTTCATCATCAGCAAATTGGCGGCGAGGCATCATGTTCGGCTGAGAAGCGCCCTGGATTTGGCTGCCAAGCCGTACCGCTACGATCCATCCGACTTACGTCGAGGCCGCGAATCTCATGCTTCGGTCATCGTGCAGAATCAAGAAGCTATGTTCATGAATCAGAGTTTTGTTGACGGAAAGAAGTTGGATTGGCTCATCAGACTTGCCGCGAAAAAGGGAATTGCCATCTCGAAGTTCCAAACCTCCTTCATGAACCTGGAGGACTCCCACGGACACGACAATTCGGCACTGGTCATCGCCGTGCAGGGAAATACGGAAGGAGCTCCCAAGTCGCCACCGGATTGCACCCAACCTCTCCTTGTCACGGTGGACCAGGCTGCCAATACAGCTACCGGCGAAAGAATCAAGCTGAATGGTGTTGAGGCTGTTGTCGAGGCAATCGATCACAACAACTCCAGTATGAATCGGATTGGTGTGCTGATGAGCCAAGATGCTCTCGCCTGCATTACCGGTATAGGTGATCTTCCGCCCTATGGCGCCGTCTTCAGTCCCCGGTACTCGGACCGAGTCCGTGACCTCATGCTTCAGGTCGACCTATCCGGCCAGGCAGTGATCGTGGACGCCAACCAACTGACGCAAATGAACGACTCCTTCTGGGCCAAGAACGCAGCCGCGATCTTTCTGATCGCGAAGATCCTGACGGCCCTAGGTCTGGGCTTGGGCGCCATCGGGTTGAAACAGTCCCAACTCCATCAGTACCACAGCGAGATCAGTTCTATGATGGCTGACGGAAACAATGCAAATGCCATTGCAGCGGTCGAATCATTCCGTGCTCTCAGTGAAAGTCTGAGAGGGGCAGTTCTGGGTACCGTACCGGCGGTACTGCTTCCAGTATTCTTCAACATGGCGGTCATTGGCCTCGATGTCGAAACAGGATTGAGAAATATCACGTTGGCAACCATGTTCATGGCGATAGCAAATGGGATGGCTGGGTACTTGGGATCTCTCAAGGTTCTGAAAGACATGACACCTGCGGAGGCGATGAGATAAATGGAGCACACGACGAAAGGGTTGTTGGCCTCGGATGTGAGGGTCGTATGTTCTGGACGGGATCTGAGCAAGTCATTTGGTTCTACAAACGTGTTGGACAACTTCAATATTGATATTGAGGAAGGAAAGTTCACACTCATAAATGGCGAATCAGGCTCAGGAAAGACCACCCTGTTGATGCTGTTATCAGGTCTCGATGTGCCAACGAGTGGGACCATCGTGTCGGCCGGTGAGGTCGTCACAGGAATGGGAAAGGATGATCTCGCAATATGGCGACGGCGCGTTGGATTTGTCATGCAAAAACCCAATTTGCTCCCAAACTTTTCCGCGCTCGAAAACCTTTGTCTTGTCCATGGCCTTGCCGGGAACAGTATTGAGGTCCGAAGAGCACGAGAGATACTCGGGTCTCTCAACATCAAGGACCAGTCGAAGCCAGTCGCAACCTTGTCCGGTGGAGAACAGCAGAGGGTCGCGATCGCGAGAGCCGCGGTGAAGAATCCTGACGTCATCTTCGCTGATGAGCCGACGGCTTCACTCGACTCGGCCACAAAATCGCTGGTCAGTGCGGCTCTCGCTCGTGTCGTCGACGAGCTCAACATCTCTGTCGTCGTGGTCTCCCATGATGAGCTCGTGAAGCGAGATGCTCATCGGATCGTCACCCTGGCCAGTGGGATGATCACCGATGATGTCCACAAGGAATCCGGGACCGAGCCGAGTGGCCGAGTGATCGTGTTGGATGAGCCTCAAGTGGTCAAGCGGTTGGTTTGAGCGTGGTTGCGGGCCCTCACCGACGTGATCTGCCGGCCCGGGACGTCGTCGGTCATCCCAAACCCGTCTTGGTCTCCGACGACAGCGAACAACCTGTCGGGATCTGGCTCGGATCCCCTGTGCCCGGCTCAGCGAGCAGCGGCGAAGCCCTTGTCGAGATCGGCGAGGATGTCGTCGATGGTCTCGAGACCCACGGAGAGGCGCACGAGGTTGGGCCCGACACCCGTCGCAACCTGTTCCTCCTCGCTGAGCTGGCTGTGCGTGGTGGTGGCGGGATGGATGGCGAGGCTCCGCACGTCACCGATGTTGGCCACGTGACTGTGCAGCTCGAGCGCCTCGACGAATCGCCGGCCGGCCGCCGCGCCGCCTTTGATCAGGAACGCCGGCACTGACCCCGCCCCGCGTCCCTGGCTGTACTTGCGGGCACGGTCGAACCACGGTGAGCTCGGCAGACCGGCGAACTGCACGGCCTCGACCTGGTCGTGTTGCTCGAGGTATTCCGCCACCCGCAGCGCGTTGAGGTTGTGGCGCTCGAGGCGAAGGCTGAGCGTTTCCAGGCCCTGCAGGAACAGGAACGCGTTGAACGGTGAGAGGGACGCACCGATGTCACGCAGCAGTTGCACCCGCGCCTTGATGATGTACGAGCCGGGCCCCAGGGCGTTCCAGTACTGCAGGCCGTGATAGCTCGGGTCGGGCTCGGTGAAGCCGGGGAACTTTCCCGACGCCGAGAAGTCGAACGTGGCGCCGTCCACGATCACGCCGCCGATCGAGGTGCCGTGGCCGCCGATGAACTTCGTGGCCGAGTGGACCACGATGTCGCATCCCCACTCGAGGGGTCGAATGAGCCACGGGCTCGCGATGGTGTTGTCCAACATGAGTGGGATGCCGTGGCTGTGCGCCACATCCGCGACGCCCTCGATGTCGAGCACGTCGTTGCGGGGGTTGCCGATGGTCTCGCCGTAGAGCACCTTGGTGTTGGGCTGAATGGCCTTGGCCCACAGGTCGAGATCGTCGGGGTCGTCGATGAAGGTGGTCTCGATGCCGAGCTTTGGCAGCGTGTAGTGCAACAGGTTGTAGGTGCCGCCGTAGAGGGCGGCGCTCGCCACGACGTGGCTTCCGGCCTCGGCCAGGTTGAGGATCGCCAGGGTCTCGGCTGCCTGTCCCGACCCCGTGGCGAGCGCGCCGGGGATGCCGACGGCGGTGTCGGGCGCTCCCTCGAGCGCGGCGATGCGCGCCTCGAACACCCCTTGGGTCGGGTTCATGATCCGGGTGTAGATGTTGCCGATCTCGGCGAGTGCGAACAGGTTGGCGGCGTGCTCGGAGTCGCGGAACTGGAACGACGTCGTCTGGTAGATCGGCACCGCCCGTGCGCCCGTGGAGGAGTCGGGAACCTGGCCCGCGTGGATCTGACGTGTCTCGAAACCCATCCGGTCGCTCATGGGG
>JACOTK010000002.1 GCA_016178435.1 Actinomycetota bacterium | reverse complement strand
GCAGCAATCGTCATCATCCTGGCCACGATCCTTGCCATGCGGGCTCCGGGCATGACGCTCATGCGCACGCCTCTGTTCTCCTGGTCATTCCTCGTGGGTGGCGGCCTGACCCTGCTCGCCACTCCGGTTCTGATCGCGCACTTGGTTGAGTTGTACGTGACACACCACTTCGGGGGGTCGCTCGCGGCCACGACCGGCACCGGTTGGTTTTGGGCGGTTCCCCAGGTCTATGTGCTCGCCATCCCGGCCCTCGGTGTCGCGCTCGAGGTCATTCCGGTGCTCGCCGGGTCCCGTCTTGCTCCCCGCGGCGCGTCACTGATCTTCATCGGCCTCGCAGGCGTGCTCGGCTTCGGCGCCTACGCCCAGGTCGGCCCCATCTTCGACGACGCCCTGTATGTCGGTATGGGCCTCGCCGGTGTGCTGCCGATCCTCGGCCTGCTGGGTCTCGTGGGTGACACCATGCGTAGGGGAAAGTTCTCGGTCAAGGCACCGATGCTGATGGCTCTGGGCTCACTGCTGCTGTTCCTCATCGGGGCCGGTGCCGGTGCGGCGTCGGTCATCGATGCCTTGGAGCTTCGTGGCACCGTGTGGGGTGTCGGCCAGGCCCATCTCATCCTGGAGGGCGCCGGCGTATCGGCTGCTTTCGCCGCCCTCTGGTTCTGGGCGCCCAAGATCTGGGGCATCACGCTGAATGACGTCGCCGGCAAGCTCGTCTTCCTCTTCACCTTTGCGGGAGCGCTCATGTTGGCGGTTCCCGACCTCGTCAACGGTCTGGTCGAGGATCAGGCGATCGGTGCGATCGACATCGAGTCGGGTTCCTCGGTCGCCGCGATGAACGGCGTCGCCTCGGCCGGTGGGGCACTGATCCTGCTTGCCGTGGTGGTCACCCTCGGGGCGCTGGTGAGCGCCTTTGCCCGTAGGAAGTCGAACCCCGTGGTCGATGATCCGTGGGACGGTTTCACCTTGGAATGGTCGACCACTTCGCCGCCACCTCCGGCCAACTTCGATGAGCCGGTCGGGCTCGTCACCTCACCCACCCCTGTTCTCGACCGCCGTTCCGATGGCTCGGAGGTACCCCTCTGATGGCTGTGACCATGACGAATCCGTCCAGTTCCACCTCGGCGCTTCCGCGTCGACCGGGCATTGCCATGACCGCGTCGATGCTCGCCATCGCCGCGGGTGTGATGCTCTTCGGCGGACTGCTGGCAAGCTATTTCGGCCAGCGCGGTGCTGCTCAGGCAGCGGGCGAGGCATGGCTGCCCGAGGGGCTTGCCTTGCCCAACGTCGCCTTGGCCACGACCTACCTGGCCCTGGTCATGTCGGCGGTGACGGCTCAATGGGCGGTATCCGCGATCAAGCAGAACGATCGTCTGAACCTCTACTGGGCATTGGGAACCACACTCTTCCTGGCCTTCGCCTTCATCAATGGTTTGACCTTTTGTTGGCGGGAGCTCGGTCTGGTGGCAGCTTCGGGCTCCTATGCAGCGCTGGTGTACGCCATCACCGTGACGCATCTCCTTGTGGTCATCGCGGCGATCGCCGTCTTCGTGGTGATGGGATTTCGGGCTCTGGGGGGCCAATTCTCCCCACGCAACAGCGAGTTCGTGGCATCCGCCGCAGCCTTTTGGCACTTTGCCGTGGCCGCCGGCTTCGTCGTCTATGTCTCGCTCTGGTTCCTTGAAGGGGCACCCAAGTGATCACGACTGGCGCAAAGTTCTGGTTCGGCCTCACCTTCTTCGCGCTCTTTGCGACGGTGGTGTACTTCATGGGCAGCGGCGGCGAGGAGTTCGGTTCGGTCGTCCTGTCGGCGGCGGCGATCGCCTCGTTTGTGGTCGGCGCCACCTGCGCCGGCCTGCGGGACGGAAACCTTCAGACGCCCGGTGGGCGCTCGGTGGTGGTCGGGACGACACCACGGCGCTCGGCCGGCCCGGCGCCGTGGCCTGCGCTCGGTGCGGTCGGAGTCGCGGTGTCGCTGGTGGGTCTCGCCGGCGGCAATGCCCTGCTGTACGTGGGGATGGGCATCATGGCGGTCGTCCTCGTGGAGTGGATGGTGCAGGGTTGGGCAGAACGGTCCACGACCGACGCCGATTACAACCGAGAGCTCCGCAATCACGTCATGCAGCCGGTGGAGTTCCCGGTGCTGGCAGCCGCGACGATCGCCCTTGTCGTCCTGTCGTTGTCCCGGGTGCTTCTGGCAGTGTCAAAGACCGGGTCGACCGTCATCGCCATCGTGCTTGCCTCGGTGATTCTCCTGGTGGCCTTCGTGGTCTCCGCTCGACCTCGAATCAGCTCGACGTTGCTGAGCGCATTCCTCGTGCTTTCGGCCGTGGGTCTCATCGCCGGCGGGATCACCAGCGCCGTGATCGGTGAACGTGAGATCGAGAAGCACGGCACCGAGTCCCACGGCGACGGACCGACGGGGACGCAGCCGGTTGGCAACGAGACACCTGAGGCCACACACCCATGAAGGTCAGGAGTTCAGCCATGACGCTCGGCCGTGTTCGCCGTGCCGCTTTTTCGCCACCGGGCCTGTTGGCGGCTTTGACGTTGGGACTGTCCGCCTGCGCGAGTGACGCTCCGCAGGACACGCTCGTTCCCGCCGGGCCGCTGGCCCGCAGCATCGACAACCTGTACGTCCCGGTCTTCTGGATTGCCGCCGCCGTCTTCTTTCTCGTCCAGGGCATCCTCATCGTCGCCGTCATCAAGTTCCGGCGTCGGCCCGGTGACGACGAGTTGCCGAGGCAACTTCACGGCAACACCCTGCTGGAGCTGGGTTGGACGGCGTTGCCGGCGCTGGTGCTCGCGATTGTCGGCGTGGTGACCGTTCCGGTGATCTTCGACCTCAACGAGACGCCGGCCGATGCGCTCCAGGTCAAGGTCGTCGGTCAGAAGTACTGGTGGGCCTTCGAGTACCCACAGGTGTCGGAGGAGTTTCCCAATCAGGCAAGCTTCGGCCTGGACGGTGAGAAGCCCCTCGTGACCGCGAATGAGTTGCACATCCCCGCAGGGCAGCGGGTGCTGCTCACGCTCACCTCGACCG
>JACOTK010000001.1 GCA_016178435.1 Actinomycetota bacterium | reverse complement strand
GGAATGGCCAGATCCACCGACGACTTCAGGGTCACCACGCCATCGGAGATCGAGGCACTGACCAGGCCGGCTGCAACAGCCGAGCTCCATGTCGCGCGACGAGCCAGCTCCTTGCCCACCTCGGTCATGGTGGGTTGGACCAGAGGCACCTTGAAAGAGGCCCGGTATCGTGCGACGACATCGTCGACCACGCTGAACAGGATCCGGTCCTCGGCGAGATTTGCCTGGTGGGCGTAGTGGGGCCGAGGGTCGTTCGTCAGGATGTGACGCATCATGATGGAGGACTCCTCGCCGAGGTACTGCTCCCAGTCGGCCGGCTGGGTCAGGCAGGTCGTGGTCGCTGACGAGGTGCAGTTCTCGAAGTACAGGTAGTTGTACTCATCGAGTTGCTCGGCCTTGGTGGCGGTGTTGTAGTACACGTTCATCGGGTGCCTCGGGATGGTGAGCGCCGAGCCGAGCGGTGTCTGATTCGGCGTCCTCGAGGCATCGGAGGCCACCAGGTGGATGCCTGTTCGACGCAGGGCGCCGGGCATGGCCTCATTGGCCAGACCGGAATGCTCACCGGTCACCAACTCGTTCGGATCGATGCTGATGCGTCGAGCCCATGCCCACAGCCGGTTCCTGTTGATCTCCGACTCGATGGTCGATTGCGAGACAGTGTCGAGGTTGAGATGGCCGAAGGTGTGATTGATCCACCGGAAAGATCTGCGGTTGCCGACGAGCGCATCGGCGAGGGGATCGGAGCCGTTTGCGGCTCGGTACTCGTTGCTGCCACCGCCGTTGAAGACGAGATCGAGCTTGAGGTCGTTGGCCTGTTGCCAGTCCTGGAGAAATCGCGCGTCGGCGTCGCTCATGCGGATGAGGGGGATCGTGGCGCCGTCGTCCTCATGGGTCACATTTTGGACCGTGTCCCAACGATCGTCGGGAAGGAAGACGTCGTCGACATGCATGCCGAGGTAGTTCCGCGAGAAGCCCAGGTAGGTGCCGCGGGTGACCCATTGCAACATGCCGTGCAACAGCAACTGGCCTTGAGACACCCAGGGGCTCGAGTCGACGGTGACAACCATCTCCTCCCGGCCTTCGTGGTTGTACACGCCCACCAGCGGCTCACCGGTCGGGGCCGTCAAGAGCGCGTCGAACGTTGTCCCCTCGGCGGGGCTGGGCGTCGCCAGGTACCCGTAGGCGTCCTCGATGGGCACTTGACCGACGAGGTAGGGGAAGACCGGCGATCCCAGCGGGGTGACTGTGGCGGTCATGCCGTCGAGGTTGCCGGCCGAGGTGGGCTCGTTCAGGCCGAGTGCCGGGGTCGGATAGGCGTAGGCATCGACCTGACGGACGTGATAGGTCTGCTCGAAGTCATGGAGCGCTGTCAGCTCCTCGGGAGCGACCGAGGAGACCCAGGCGTTCCCGTCGAAGTAGGTGAGCTCGGGGCCGGCGAGCACGATCGCCTGGTAACGGGCATGACCAGGCGCTGTCACGAGTTGACCAGGCGTGATGGGCGGGGCAGTCACGGTCGTGATCAGATCGAAGGGCACCCCCTCGGCGGTGAGCCTTGATCGCCATGCCTCCAGCGCAGGTTCCGTGCCATCCGCCGAGACGAGGAGAATCCGCAAATCGACAGTGTTGACCGCTGTCTGTGAGGATGCCGGGGCAGCGGTGAACACTCCCGCGAGCAGGACCAGGACAAACCCCAGTCGTGCGATGATCGACGAACGCGCGCCGTGAGATTTCTTGGTTCGAGTGGGCATGGGGTCTAGACTCCCTTCCGAGCCGCCACAGCTTCGCGTATCTAGCCTGATTTGTACATCGTGATGTGCACCTATGGCGAGATTGCGCCTCATCGATCTTCGACTCGGAGTTCTCTCATGCGCCGTCATCGCTTCTTCGTCCCAACCCTCCTGGGCTCGCTGTTGGTTGGCGTCACGCTGGGTGCCCCTCGGCTTCTTGCCCACTCCGGCGAGTCGGCAGATGAGTCAGCGGGGTCGTATCAGTCTTACGGCTCGGGAGACCAGGTGACCCCCGCCTCCGTGGTGGTAACACCGGAGAGCGGTGTGGTAGGAGCCCTCGTCGGGGTGCAGGGCCGTGGATTCCCCGCAAACCAGCCCGGTCGATTGCGACTTGGTCCAGAATCGGTGGTGCCGATCAGGACCGGAAGCACGGGACGGTTCAAGGTTCAGGTGACCATCCCGGATGTCGCCGCCGGAGACATGCGGGTGCGGGCGTCGATCGACGAGGTCCGAGCGAGCACGACCTTCACCGTTCTCGACGGAGCGTCCACGCCCCCGACCACAGCGCCCCCGACCACGCCTCCGACAACAGCACCCCCGACGACCGGAATGCCCCGTACCTGGTGGCGGCCTGAGATCGGCGTTGTCTGGCAGTGGCAACTCTCCGGTCTGCCGGTTGACACGTCGGTGTCCGCCGATGTGTTCGAGATCGATCTCTTCGACAATGACAAGAGCGTGGTGGATCGCCTTCACGCCCAGGGGCGCAAGGTCATCTGTTACCTGAGCGCCGGGTCCTACGAAAGTTGGCGTCCGGATGCTGCGAGTTTTCCCGCATCGGTGCTGGGCAACGGAAACGGGTGGCCCGGTGAACGTTGGCTGGACATCAGGGCACTGGATGTTCTCGGTCCCATCATGGAGAATCGCCTTGACAGGTGTGCGGAGAAAGGCTTCGATGCCGTCGAGGCCGACAACGTCGACGGGTATGCGAATGGAACCGGCTTTCCGTTGACCGGGGCCCACCAGATTGCCTACAACCGGTTCCTGGCGGACGCAGCCCATGCACGAGGATTGGGCATCGGGCTCAAGAACGACGTCGAACAGATCGGTTCCCTGGTCGGTTTCTTTGATTTCGCGGTGAACGAGGAGTGCGCTGAATACGACGAGTGTGAGCTGTCGACGCCCTTCATCAAGGCTGGAAAGGCGGTGTTGCACGCCGAGTACTCGTCCACCACGGATCAGTACTGCCCTCTGACCACAAGGCTCGGTTTCAGCTCGATACGGAAGAACCCCGATCTTGATGCCTGGCGGCAGCTCTGTCCATGAGGGCGGGACCGTCCGATCGGCAGCGAGCGAGGTCGTCGCCTCGCCCATCAGCCGGTCACGATGTGGTTACGGGCTGCTTGCGTCCGTGGTGCCGATTGTCGTCGTGAGTTGGTCGAGGAGGGCCTCGATGATCGACACGTGTCCGCCACGCGCCTCCCAGAGATCCCCGATCTCTTGATGGTCGGCGAGGCCGAAGCCGTCGGGGGCGATTCCCAGGATGTCGGTAGCGGCTCCTGACAGGATCAACGGCTCCAGCTTCTCCTCGAAGGCGACAAAGACCTCGAGCCCGTCCCAGAGTTGGTCCACGGGTTTCGCCGGGTCGGTTCCCTCGGCGAGGGCAAGCGCCGTTGCCGGAAAGATGTCGTAGGTGTTGAACGGCTCGGGACAGCGATAGCCGGCGACCGGGTGAAGCCGCCACTCCAGTGTGATGCCATCGGGGCCCTCGTCACGCAACCAGACCTGTGAACCGTTCACGTAGGCGTCGACCGGTTCGCCGAGACGTTCGTCCAGCGCAACGATCAATGCCGGCGTCGTGCGCCAGACACAGGTGGATACCAGTGAAGCCATGAGCAGTGAGCCTACTGTTGGGAAGGCCTGCCACCGGGGTGTCCATTGCTTCTACTGGTCGCGCAGGAAGCGCTCGACCTCCTCAACCAGCAGGTCGGGGCGGGGAACCTCGATCTCCTCGGTGGCGGTGTACCGCTCCTCGAGCTCATGGATGTAGGTGCGAATGTCCTCGTCCTCTTCCATGGCCTCGTTCACTTGGCGCTCGTAGGCGGCGGAGGCGATCTCCAGGTCGGTGGTGATGACCGAGACCGACATCAGATCGGCGCAACGTTGCACCAACGCCAGAGCGGCCTTCGGTGAGGGCGCCGCGGGGATGTACGCGGGAACCGCCGCCCACAGGGACACGCAGGAGATGTCGGCGCGCATGAGGGCCTGGTTCAGGACGCCGATGATGCCGGTTGGCCCCTCGTATCCCGAGTGCTGGACGCCGAGGCGATTGATCACCTGCTGTTGGTCGCTGGTGGCCACCACCGAGGTCGCGCGCGTGTGGGGTATGTCGGCGAGCAATGCCCCCATGGTGATGACGAGCTGGGCATTGAGCTTCTGGGCGACTCCGACGATCTGGGTGCAGAAGGTTTGCCAGCGCAGCTGTGGCTCGACGCCCAGGACCACGACGACGTCGGGACCGGCGCCGTGACCTTGCATCAGGGTAACCCCCGGCCAATCGATGACGCGGTGGCGGTTGTCGTCGAGACGCACCTCCGGCCTGGTCGCGGTGAAGTCGTAGAACTCCTCGGGATCGATCGTGGCCAGCGAGTCCGGCGCCCAGTGCTGCGCAATCCAGCGGGCGGCCCCCGATGCCCCGTCGCCCGCGTCGTTCCACCCTTCGAAGGCGACGATGACAATGGGACGACGGACCTGGGGGCGGTTCGCCCAACGGACGTGATCCATACCTCGAAGGCTACCGGCATCCGTGCCGATGGCATCCGCCGGTGTCACCCATCCCCGGTAGGGTTGAATGGTCATGAACGCCGAGGCCACACCGCTTTTCACCGACGAAGCCGACCACGATGCCGACGACGACGCCGATCCTGTCGAGGGTCGTCCGAAGGATGCAACCGCTGGATGGGTCGTGGGCCTGAATGCGGACCAGGCCGAGGCGGTCACCCATGACGAAGGGCCGCTGCTGGTCGTGGCCGGCGCCGGGTCCGGCAAGACGCGGGTTCTCACGCACCGCATCGCTCATCTGGTGCGTGAACGGGGGGTGTCGCCCTTTGCCATCCTGGCCATCACCTTCACGAACAAGGCGGCGGAGGAGATGCGAGCGCGCGTCTCGGGACTCGTCGGCCCGGTCGCTGATCGCATGTGGGTCTCAACCTTTCACTCCGCCTGCGTGCGCATCCTTCGCCGAGAGGCCGGGGTGCTGGGCTTTCCGTCCACCTTCACGATCTACGACCAACTCGATGCGATCCGACTGACGAGCTATGTCCTTCGGGACGCAAACCTTGATGCCAAGCGGTTTCCGCCTCGCGCCGTGCATGCCGCCATCAGCGCCGCCAAGAACGAGCTGATCGATCCTCGTCGGTACGCGGAGCAGGCGCAGTCGATCTTCGATCGCCGGATCGCCGAGGTCTACAGCGAGTATCAAATCCGCCTTGCACGGGCAGGCGCCATGGATTTCGACGACCTCCTGACGTGGACGGTCTCACTTTTTCGCCGGCACCCCGACGTGCTGGCGCACTATCAGGAACGTTTCGAGCACGTCCTGGTGGACGAGTACCAGGACACGAACCGGGCTCAGGCGGAACTGGTCGCACAACTGGGCGCGGAGCACCGGAACGTCTTCGTGGTGGGCGACAGTGATCAGTCGATCTATCAGTTTCGAGGAGCGGACGTCCGAAACATCCTGGAATTCGAGCGGGCCTTTCCCGACGCCTCGGTTGTCGTTCTCGATCAGAACTATCGATCGACCCGGACTATTCTCGATGCGGCGAACGCGGTCATCGCGAACAACGGAGGACGCCCGCCCAAGCAGTTGTGGACCGAGGAGGCGGGAGGTGCGCCGATCTCCCGTTTCACTGCGGAGGACGAGCATCAGGAGGCGTCCTGGGTCGCACGCGAGCTGGTGCGCTTCCACGATCGAGAACACCTCCGTTGGGGTGATCTGGCCGTGTTCTACCGCGCGAACGCCCAGAGTCGCGTGATCGAGGAATCGCTGATGCGTGCGGGTGTGCCGTACCGGGTGATCGGCGGCACGCGTTTCTTCGATCGCCGCGAGATCAAGGACACGCTGGCATACCTGCGGGCGTTGGTGAACCCCATCGACGACGTGTCCCTCGAACGAGCCCTGCTCGTCCCCAGGCGCGGGGTCGGTGACACCACGATCAACAAGCTGCGCGAGTGGGCTCGTGAGACCGGGTCGTCCCTGCGAGCCGCCCTGGGGGAGGCGGCGGCGATCGGTGTTCGCGGTCGTGCCCTCGAGGGAATCTCGACGTTCCTCGCTCTCCTTGTCGAGCTCGACGCCATGGTCGAGACGGGCGCGACCCCGTCGGTCGTCCTCGATGCGATCCTTCGGCGCTCGGGCTACCTGGCTCTGTTGGAGGACGACGGGACGATCGAGGCTCAGAGTCGTATCGAGAATGTCGGCGAGTTGGTTTCCATGGCCGAGCAGGTCGACGACATCGGCGCGTTCCTCGATACCGTGACACTGGTGGCCGACACCGACCAGCTCGATGCCGACGGCGACGGCTCGTCGGTCTCCCTGATGACACTGCATGCCGCCAAGGGCCTCGAGTTTCCGGTGGTGTTCCTCGTGGGCATGGAGGAAGGTGTGTTTCCCCATCAGCGGGCGTTGACGGACCCCCATCAACTCGAAGAGGAACGACGCCTTGCCTATGTAGGTATCACCCGGGCTCGTCGACACCTCCTTATGAGCTCGGCGTGGAGTCGCATGCTGTTCGGTGTCACCCAGTACAACCCGCCGAGTCGGTTTCTCGACGAGATTCCCGAATCGCTGGTTCGTCAGGTTGGGGGCACCGGTCAGGTGGGCAGTGCCGGGAGTACGGGACACCGCAGCAGTGGAAGGCGTTCGAACGGAGGTCGCTCGAGCAGTGGCATGGGGAGTCGAGATGATGACACCGACGGTTACATCTGGGGTGGCCAAAGCCGTCAAGGACCCCGTACGGGTGATCACCGCAGGCAGCCGGAGCATCCGGAGCAGCCCTCGCCCGGCACCGGCGCGGAGTTGCTCGGGCTCGAGGTCGGCGATCATGTTCGTCATGACACATGGGGTCAGGGCGTTGTGCTGGAGGCCAAGGGTGAGGGCGATCGCGCCGAGGCCCTTGTCCGCTTTCAGCAGGCAGGCGAACGGCGACTCCTGTTGTGCATGGCGCCGCTGCATCGTCTTGATGATCCCTCCACCGTCGATTCGATCGCGTAGAGAGCTCTCTGGTTCACTGTGTGAAGTGGACCGGAAGGAGCGGCGGAGCGTCCTCAGGTGCGGAATGAATCGTGCGGAGAGTGGCGAGAGATGAATCTGCGTATGGATGGCGGCGACGTTGAATCGTTCTTTCGGTCGATGTTCACCTCCGCCCCGGTGGGTGTGTCCCTTGCCTCGTTCGACGGCCGTTTCATGCAGGTCAATCCCACCTTGTGCTCCATGCTCGGCTATACCGAGGACGAGCTGAACCAACTGGGGCTGCTCGCGGTGACCCATCCCGATGATCTGGCATCGGAGATGCGCCTGTTGGACGAGATGCGCGAGTCCGAGCGCAGCAGCTATCAGGTCGAGAAGCGCTGCATTCGGTCGGATGGTTCCGTGCTGCACACCCGGTTGACCGTGGCGCTTGCGCGAAATGCGACAGGCGATGCCATCGGGGGCATCGGCTTTCTGGAGGACATCGAGCACGAGCACCGTGCGCTCCGCCTGCTGCGCGACAGCGAGTCCCGCTTTCGTTCCCTGGTCCAGAACTCGTCCGACGCCGTGCTGGTGGTGGACGACGAATGTGTCATCACGTACGCGAGCGCCTCGTGCGAGACGGTGTTGGGTTGGCCTGCCCATGAGTTGCTGGGGTGGTGGGCGAACGACCTGTTCGGCCTCGATGGCGAGCAGTGCCTCGGTCCCGGCACGGGCGATGACGTGCTTTCGGGCACCGGTCAGATCCAGCGTCTGGTCACGGGACAGGACGGCGACCAACGCTGGGTCGAGATCTCCGTCACCGACCAACGAGCAGACCCGATGGTTGCGGGATCGGTCTTCAACTGCCGAGATGTGAGTGATCGCGTCTACGCCTACGAGACGCTGCTCGAAAGCCAGGAGCGCTATCGCACGGTCGTCGAAGCGGTGCACGAGGTCGTCTTCCAGGCAGATGCAAATGGGTGTTGGACGTTTCTCAACCCTGCGTTCGAGGCACACACCGGCTTCAAGGTGGCCGACGCGCTGGGGAGGAACTTTCTCGAGATCATCCATCCCGACGACCGACCGGCCAACTTTCAGGTCATCCAGGCGATGCGACAGGGTTTGCTGACGGAGGGTCAACTCGAAGGTCGCTATCAGGCTCGGGACGGCTCGGTTGGGCTGTTCCTCGGGAGGGTTCGGGTCACCCGAGACGCCGGACGTGACGTCGTCGGTTTTGCCGGCGTGATTCGCGACGTCACCCAGACCAAGGAGCATGAGATCCAGCTCTCCAACCTCAGCTTCCGTGACCCGCTCACGGGGCTTGCGAACCGGTCGCTGCTTTTGGACCGCCTGGAACAGACGTTGGCTCGCACCCGGCGGGCCTCCGCGAACCTGGCCGTCATTCATCTCGGCATCGATGGGTTCAGGAGACTCAACGAGCAGTTCGGGTCCATCGCCGGAGATACCGTGCTGGCTGGTGTCGCCGGGCGTCTCGGAGGGGTCCTGCGAGGGTCCGAGACGGTCGCCCGCGTCGGCGGGGACGAGTTCGCGATCGTCAGTGAGGGAGTTGCCGACCTCAGTGCAGCACATGCCGTGGCGAGTCGCGTCGCGACGGTGCTGGCGGAGCCCTTCATGCTCGAGGGTGCGGAGCGATCGATCACGTTCTGCCTCGGGGTCGTGCTCGAGGGCCCCAACGGGGGACGGACATCGTCCGAGCTGCTGCGAGCGGCCGCACTGGCTCTGGGACGGGCGAAGAGCAGGGGAAGAAACGAGATCGAGCTCTGCGAAGGCGAGACGGACACGACCGGTGACGGCGTCGGCCAGGATGCCCTTGCGGGCGAGATGGTCGGGGCGCTCTCCGGCGGCGACATCGTCCTGCACTACCAGCCGTCCGTCGATCTCGTCACTCGCCGGGTCACCGGTTTCGAGGCGCTCATACGTTGGCAGCATCCGACTCGTGGCGTCCTTGCCCCAGCGGTCGTCATGCCCATCGCCGAGGCTGCCGACCTTGACGAGATGCTGGCCAAATGGGCCATCGATCGGTCCCTCGACGACCTCGAGTCGTGGCAGGCGTTGTCGCCCACCGCTCTGTCGATGACCATCAATCTCTCGGCGCGTCAGCTTGCCATGCCCTCCGTCCTGGCTCGGGTGGCGGAGGCGATGAAGCGCGCGGATTCCGCACCCGGGCGACTTATCGTCGACCTGACCGAGCGAGCGGTGGTTGCGGAGGCAAATACGAGTCGGGAGGGGTTGCGCCGCCTCCGTCAGGTGGGCGTGGGGCTTTCCCTCGACGATTTCGGATCAGGGCATTCGTCGCTGCTCTTCCTGCGACACCTGCCCATCAGCATGGTGAAGGTCGATCCCGGTTTTGTGACGAACATCGACTCGGATGAGCGCGACCGGGCGTTGGTGGCGGCTGTGGTGGCCATGGCCGACGGCATGGGTGTGGTGACCGTGGCCGAGGGGGTCGAGACCGAGGAGCAGGCGGTTACGTTGCAGCGCCTCGGCTGTCGAGAGGCACAGGGCTACCTGTTCGGCCGCCCCACATCAGCGGCCGAGGTCGAACGTCTCCTGAGCGAGGGCCGCTGACCCGGGTTCCCGGCGTTCCTCAGGGTTGTCTGTCCGTGGGCGACGTGGTGCTCGATCCGTCGCCGGTGGTGCCCGCCTCGGGGAGTCGAAGGTCGACGTACAGCTTGGCCTCCCTCACCTTGACGATGTAGCCCGTGAGGCCCTTGCCGTCGGCGGGAAAGCGATCGTGGGTGCAGGGGTCGACGAAGTCCTCGGCGGTGCCGTCCCACTGGAGGTGGCACTCCCGGGGGGCGCCGTTCGCCCGGGCGGCGAAGACCAGCCACCCACGCTCGGGGTCGGTCCCGAGGTGTTGCAGAAAGATGTCACGGGTCCTGTTCGGTGAGGCATCCGGAATGAGGATCGGGCCATCCTTTGCGATGGCATTCGACAGGCGCTCAGCCTTGCCCACCTCGAAGATCTCGTCGCCGAGGTTGAGATCGATGTCCCCCGAGCCGGCAAGGCTTGCGATGAAGAACATCAGGCCCACGCCGGCCAGGACGCTCAGGATTCCCGCCAGGACCGCCCAACGAGAGGTTCGACGCGTGCGACGGCGAGAGGGCTGTCGAGGGGCCTGGCTTCGGGAATTCACCGTCCGATGGTATGTCGGGAGCCAGAGTTGCGTAACATGCAGAACTCGTGGAGCGCCGATACCGAGTAGTTGTCGCCAAGCCCGGACTTGACGGACATGATCGTGGTGCCAAGGTCATATCCCGCGCCCTGCGCGACGCAGGCTTCGAGGTGATCTACACCGGGTTGCACCAGTCCGCCGAGCAGGTGGCCGAGACTGCGATGCAGGAGGACGCCGACGCTGTGGGTCTCTCCCTTCTCTCCGGCGCGCACATGACCCTTTTCCCGCGCGTCATCGAGGAGCTCCGCAGCCGTGGCCTCGACGAGGTGCTCGTCTTCGGCGGTGGCATCATCCCTGCCGCCGACATCGTCACGCTCAAGCAGGCCGGTGTCGCCGAGCTCTTCACGCCGGGGACCCCGATGTCCGCCATCACCGAATGGCTCGTCGAAGCGCTCGATCAGCGTGAGACGAGCGCTGCGGGCTGACCTTCCCCCCCCTAGACCAGGAGTAGTGCCAGGTGGATCTGTACGAATACCAAGGAAAGCAATTCTTCGCCTCGTTCGGCATTCCGGTGTCGCCCGGTGGCGTGGCGACCACGGTTGACGAAGCCGTCGCACTGGTGGAGGGCCTGGAGTTCCCCGTCGTGATCAAGGCCCAGGTACAGGTCGGCGGACGCGGCAAGGCCGGCGGCATCAAGTTGGCGAACAACCTCGAGGAGGTCCGCCTGCATGCAGGCAACATCCTCGGGATGGACATCAAGGGCCACACGGTTCGGATCGTCTGGATCGAGAAGGCCTCCGACATCGCCGAGGAGTACTACGCGAGCTTCACGCTGGACCGTGGCGCCAAGAAGTACCTCGGGATGCTCTCGGCCGAGGGCGGCGTCGAGATCGAGGCGGTGGCCGCCGAGAACCCGGATGCGATCGCCCGCCTGCACATCAACCCCGTCGAGGGCCTGACCGATGAGGCGTGTCGGGCATGGGTCGCGGCGGCAAAGCTGAACCCCATCGCGACCGACGGCGTCGTGGAGATCCTCCAGAAGCTCTATCGGGCCTATGTCGAGGGTGATGCCGATCTTGCCGAGATCAACCCCCTGATCCTCACGCCCGAGGGCAAGGTCCATGCGCTCGATGCCAAGGTCACCCTCGATGCCAACGCCTCATTCCGTCACGATTGGGCCGACTACGAGGCAACCCAGGTGCGTGACGAGCGTGAGGAGGCCGCGAACGCGAAGGGCCTGCAGTACGTGGGTCTCGAGGGGTCGGTCGGGATCATTGCCAACGGCGCCGGCCTTGCCATGAGCACCCTCGATGTCGTCAACCAGGTCGGGGGCTCCGCGGCGAACTTCCTGGACATCGGCGGCGGCGCCAATGCCGAGGTGATGGCCGGCGCACTGGAGGTCATCAACAACGATCCCCGGGTGAAGTCGATCTTCATCAACATCTTCGGTGGCATCACCCGAGGCGACGAGGTCGCCAACGGCATCGTGGCCGCGCTGGAGCGCGTCGACATCGCCGCTCCCATTGTCATCCGTCTCGATGGAACCAACGCCGATGAGGGTCGGGCCATCCTGAAGACGCACGAATCAGATCGGCTCATCTCGCTTCCGACGATGATTGCCGCAGCGGAACGGGCCGTCGCTTTGGCCGGAGGGAAGAGCAAGTGAGCATCTTTGTCGACGAGAACACCAAGGTCCTCTATCAGGGACTGACCGGCAGCCAGGGTCGTTTCTACGGCCTTCGGAACCAGGCCTACGGCACGAAGGTCGTCGCCGGAACCAATCCCAAGAAGGCCGGAACCGACGTCGAGGGCATTCCCATCTACGGATCCGTGGCCGAGGCGGTGAAGGAGACCGGCGCAACCGCCTCGTGCGTGTTCATCCCTGCTCCCGGCGTGGCGGACGCTGTTGTCGAGGCGGCCGAGGGTGGCGTGAAGCTGATCGTGGTCATCACCGAAGGCGTCCCGGCCCATGACGAGGCCCGCTTCTACAACCTGTTGCGCCGTGACTTCCCCGACGTTCGCCTGCTCGGACCCAACTGCCCGGGGCTCATCAGTCCCGGCAAGTGCAACATCGGTATCACCGCCGGCGAGATCGCGATGGGCGGTGGCCCCGTCGGCATCGTCAGCCGTTCCGGCACGTTGACCTATCAGGCTCTCTACGAGTTGACCCAACAGGGCATCGGTCAGACGACCTGCGTGGGCATCGGCGGCGACCCGGTCCCGGGCACCACCTTCATCGACTGCCTCTCGGCGTTCGAGGCCGACCCCGACACCAAGGCGGTCATGATGTTCGGCGAGATCGGCGGCTCCGCCGAGGAGGAGGCGGCCGAGTTCATCGCCACGAAGATGACCAAGCCCGTAGTCGCCTACATCGCGGGTGTCACCGCCCCTCCGGGCAAGAAGATGGGCCACGCCGGCGCCATCGTCTCGGGAGGCAAGGGCACGGCTGAGGCCAAGATGGCAGCACTGCGTGAGGCAGGCGTGAAGGTCGGCCGAAACCCCACCGAGGCGAGTGCGCTCATGGCCGAGGTCGTCGCCGGGCTCGGGTGAAGCGGCGGGCCCCGGCGCCCGTACGCTGGTGACATCGTTCATCCACGTCTTCTGATGCGCTCCGGACCGGGCGCCGCGGTGCTCGTGTGGCTTGCCCTGCTCGCGGGCTGTTCGAGCGACCGGGCCGACACCGCCGAGGCGGCGGGAACCCATCTTGCCCGTCGGTCGGTCACGTCGTCCGGATCGACCACGTCATCGCCGACCACGTCATCTCCTACGACCACGGTCACGGTTCCCTCGGGGCCGGACCCCCGGGCGAAGGCATTGCAGACGGCGACGGGGGTGATCGTCCCCGTTCTGGGCGTCACGGCCGAGGGCTATCGCGTGCGCACGCCCTGCGGACGCGAGGCATCGGTGACCGGAGGAAAGCCGCTGCGGCAGGCCACGGTGGTGCTCGACCCCGGACACGGGGGTGTCGAGACCGGATCGGTGGGGGCGAACGGCCTGGTCGAACGAGATCTGAACCTGGAGATCGCCCACCGTGTCGTCTCGTTGCTGGAACAGGCAGGGGTCTCGGTGGTTCTGACGCGGATGCACGACTACCGCATCACGATCGCCACCCGTGCAGAGATCGCCCTTGGCCTGGCGCCCAGGGCATTCGTCTCGATCCATCACAACGGTGGTTCCGATGGACCGTCGATGAAGCCGGGCACCGAGACGTTCTTCCAGATCGCATCCACCGAGTCGAGACGCCTCGCGGGCCTGATCCAGGAGGAGTTGTTCGCGACCTTTGCGACCCACCGCGATATCGCCTGGGAAGCCGATTCCGACGCGGGGGCCAAGTACCGGCCGAATGCCTCCGGCGGGGACTACTACGGCATACTGCGGCGTTCCGCTGGGGTG
>JACOTK010000019.1 GCA_016178435.1 Actinomycetota bacterium | reverse complement strand
GTCCGATGATCTGCAACAACGTCGACTTGCCCGATCCCGAAGGACCGGTGATCGCGACGTAATCGCCCTGCTCGACCTCGAACGAGACGTTCCGGACCGCCTCGACCCGGTGCTCGTCGGTCCCGTAGACCTTCCAGACCGAATCGAGGGCCAGGATGGCGCCGCTCGGCTTGCTCACGACGGGATTGGCCGCCTTCCAGGCGCTCACCGGGTCAACGGCCACCAGGGGCAGGCGCCCCTTTCGGGCCTTGGCGGCGGCGGGTGCGGTCATGACGTGGTCTCCTCGGTCCCGGAAGGCGGCGTGAAATCGCCGTCCCTCGGTGCAGCAGCGTGCGATGCCTGGTCCAGACAATGACCGATGAAGCCGACATTCGGCAAACAAGCGTCGTGCCGACCCGCTCACCGCTGGTTGCGCTGCAACCGGGGCGGGGCCGGAAGGTTTCCCGTGGGCGGCTTTTGATGGTTCTCGACGGTGAAGCGTACTGTGGCGAGATGAGCGCTGCTTGGGGCAAGCAAGGTATTCGATTGGTCACCGTGGTGGCGCTCTTCGCAGCTGCATGTTCGGGCAAGGGGCCGGCGGAGGTCCCCGTTGCCCAGGCCACGACGGGCACGATCGACGAGTCGGTGTTGGCCACGGGCAGTCTTGCGGCCAAGCAGTCATGGCCGTTGACGGCACCATCGCCCGGCAAGGTTGCCGAGCTGTTCGTGCGCAACGGCGATCAGGTCGAGGCCGGGCAGCCGATCATGCGCATCGACTCGCCGGTGGTCGAGGGTCTGCTCGCCCAGTCGAAAAGCTCCGCTGCCGACGCGGCCAAGCAGTGCTCCGCGGGGGTGTCGGTCGCCGGCATCAGCACCACCAATGGACTGGGCGGGACGCTCTCATCCCTCGGGGCCGCGCTCGGAGCCCTTATGGGAATCGCCGATCAGGCACAGGGGACCTTGGCAGGATTGATCCCCCCTGGCCTGACTCTCGGAACGGGTCCGGGCAGCCTCGACCCCGAGGCGTTGCGCAAACAGCTCGAAACCGGTCTGGTCGACAACCTGACCAAGGCCCTCGGCCCCCAGCTCGACAAGACCGTCACCGAGGCCTTCGGTGACGCGCTCACGACCGAGATCACCGCCGCCATCACCGACCTGATGGGCAAGAGCGCCTCGAACGAGTTCGCCGCCGCCATCGCCTCCAGGCTGGGCGAGGCATTGGGCGCCACCTTCTCGAAGGCGATCTCGGAGAAGCTAACCGCCTCGGTGACCGAGGGCCTCGGCGATGAGATCGGCAAGTTGGTCGACCAGGCAGTGAACTTCCAGGTCGAGTTGGCAAAGACGTCGATGGCCGGGTTGCAGGGTCTCGGTGCGTCGCTCGAGCCCCTCCGAGAGCAGTTCACCCAGGCTCTGGGCGGCCTCGCCACGTCGGTGATGGGTGTCACGGCCTCGGCTCCCGGCACCCAGCCTGTTGCCGATGCAGCCCAGGGGCTCGCGTGCACCTTGCGTGATGCCACCGGTTCAACGGTCCTCGTTGCACAACAGGCGAAGAACGACTTGTTGGTGAAGGCACCGGCAGCGGGCACGGTGGTGTTGGGCGACAGCGGTGGGGCGAACGGGACCAGCCCGCTCGATTCGATCAGCGGACTTCTGGGAGGCGCACTTCCCCTGGGTCTGGGCGATCTCGGTGCGTTGGGCGGTGGCGGCTCGAGTCGCAAGCGCTTCTCGGTGGGGACGACCGTGGGTGTCGGTGAAGGGCTCCTCACGGTCTACGACATGGGCGGTTTCCTGGCCGTTGCCGACTTCGAGGAGGCCCAGGTCATCAAGCTGGCCACAGGCGCGCCGGCGGAGGTGCGCCTCGAGGCTCTGGGTCGCACGATTCCGGGCACGCTGACCTTCGTGACGCCCAACGGCACCTCATCGGGCAGCACGCCTCGCTTCGAGGCCGAGGTGACGTTGGAGCCTTCCGACGCAGGCCAGATGGCCGGTCTCCTGGGCGGCATGGTTGCCCAGATCAAGATCAACCTGAACAAGATCGGGCCGGGGACCGTGGTTCGCGACGCGGCGATCGTTCGAGACGACGAGGCGGCGAGCTTCCTCTACGTGATCGAGAACGGCAAGGCCAAGGCACACAAGGTCCAGATCATCGGCTCCGACGGCGTGTTCACGGCGGTCACGGGCGTCAAGGCGGGTGATGAAGTCGTGCTGTCACCTCGTACCGTGACCAACGGTCAGGCAGTCAAGGGCGTGGCCCGCAACATCGGGGCAGGCAAGAGCTGAGAGGTCCTGCGGCCGCGGCGATCCCCTTGACCGGCCTGCACGCCGGTGATTCCCCCCGCTGCCTTGGCGTGCTGTTCCCGTCGGCCCCTAGGGTGTTCGTCGATGCCCCACCGTGAGTGTTTCCCATTGAACGTGTTGCCCCTCGGCCACCCGACCTCCACGACGACACCTGACCACGAGACGATGGGGTTCACCACCCGATGAGCATTGACACCGACGCCCTGACCCAGATCGAACAGGCGCTCACGACCCTCTTGGGTCGTGGGAACCTTCCCCGCATGCACGAGCGCCTCATGCAGGCGACCGGCATGAACCTCGAGCGGGCGGCATACGTGGTGGTGAGTCGTCTGGGCGATGTGGGGGCGATGCGCCTGTCCGACCTGGCCGCCAACCTGGGTCTCGACATCTCGACGGTCAGTCGGCACGTAGCCCAGCTCGAACGAGATGGGCTCGTCGACCGTCGGCCCGATCCCACCGACGGACGATCGACCATCCTCGATGTCACGTCCAAGGGCGAAGAGGCCTTGGAGCGCGTGCGTCAGGCTCGACGGATCGGCCTTGCCAAGTTGCTCAACGATTGGTCAGCCGACGACCTGGGTGATCTGGCGGGCTCACTCGAGCGCCTGGCCTCCGATGTGATCCGTTTCACCGCCCAGCGTTCCTAGAGCCTGCCGATTGGCGTTCCGACGGTCCACAAG
This sequence comes from Actinomycetota bacterium, assembly GCA_016178435.1. Taxonomy (GTDB): domain Bacteria; phylum Actinomycetota; class Acidimicrobiia; order Acidimicrobiales; family CADCSY01; genus JACOTK01. The sequence goes on along the minus strand of JACOTK010000019.1, from coordinate 9,435 downwards.
ACAGGTGGAGCGGTGAACGTATCACGTGCGCTGCCGCGGGTCGCGGGCGGGGTCGATGCCGGCGACGGGGGCGTCCCCCGCTAGTTTCGAGTGATGAGCGGCGGTATCACCAGTTGGGTCATCGATGTCATCGACCATGTAGGGGCCCTGGGCGTGGGTGGTCTGATCGCCCTCGAGAATCTGTTCCCGCCGATTCCGTCCGAGGTGATCCTGCCGCTGGCCGGCTTCACGGCGAAGCAGGGCGACATGAACGTGGTGGCAGCCTGGGTCATGGCGACCCTGGGAGCGTTGGTCGGCGCCGGCGTGCTCTACGGGGTGGGGGCGGTGGTCGGCTACGACCGGCTGCACGAGATGGCGGGCAAGCGCTGGTTCATCGTGATGAGTCAGGCCGACCTCGAAAAAGGCCACCGGTTCTTCGTGCGCCATGGTGGCAAGATCGTGCTGTTCGGTCGTTGTGTTCCACTCGTGCGCAGCCTGGTCTCGGTGCCGGCGGGCGTCGAGCGGATGCCGCCTGCCCGCTTTCTGGCCTTCACGGCGATCGGCAGCGCCACTTGGAATGCCGTGTTCATCGGCGCCGGCTGGATGCTGGGGGAGAACTGGGATCGGGTCGAGGGATGGATGACACCGATCGGCTACCTCGTGCTCGGCGGTCTCGTCGGGTGGCTCATCCGCAGTGTCCATCGTCGCCTCACCCGTGCCCGTCCAAGTGACGTACAAGGCTGAGTCGTGGCCCGGCGGACTCAGCCGGCGGACCCAGCCGGCGGACTCAGGCCTCGAGGGCGATGTCGTCCATGCGCACAGGCGACGTCAGCATGGTGCGCGCCCGAGTCTTGCGGCGGATGTCCATCCGCTGGTCGTCGTTCTCGCCGCCCCAGAACCCCTGCTCTCGGTTCTCGCGGGCGTAGTCACGACAGTCGATGCGCACCTCGCACGCCTGGCAGATCGCATTGGCGACCGCCTCGCGCTTTTCGCGGGCATCAGCCTGTTCCCCGTGGGGTGGGAAGAAGTGCTGCGTTTGGCCGGTGCAGGCGACCTGGGACATCCAATCCTGCTGGGTCCAACGATGTGAGATGTAGAGAACATCGGCCATGGGGCACCGTCCTGATCTGCGCTGTGAAAGCTTGGGGCGAAGGGGGAAGTTCGCGCCTCACTGAGTGAAGGCGGCGTTCATCATTATTTAACGTAAACGTCAATCATTCCAACGAATTGTTGTGATAGGTGCCATCTCAATAGCAGATGGACCGGGAAATGGTACTCAAGGTGAGAGGCACAGACTGTGGGTGACGATACGACCATGGGACCCAGCGTCGCCGACGGCCTGAAAAGGGTGACAAGGGCGCTGCCGGCGGGTCGCGATCGTCCCGGACAACAGGCGATGGCCGAGGCCGTGGCGTCGGCCATCGCGGAGGGTCGCCATCTCGTTGTCCAGGCGGGCACCGGGACGGGGAAGTCGTTGGGCTACCTCGTGCCCGCCATCCTGGCGCGTCGTCGTGTCCTGGTGGCAACCGCGACCAAGGCTCTCCAGGAGCAACTCATCGACCACGACATCCCCCTACTCGAGCGCAGCCTTGGCGTCGGCTTTCGCGCGGCGTTGCTCAAGGGCCGATCCAACTACCTGTGCAAGGCGGCCCTTGCCGATGTCGAGCACCAGGCCGCCCAAGGCGTCCTGGCAGCAGGCGCCGGGTTCGGCGATCAGCCCCTGACCGGTGAGCGACTCGACGAGGTGGTGTCCTGGGCGCACCGCACGATCAGCGGTGACCGCTCCGATGCGCCCTCGGCGATCGGCGATCGTGAGTGGGCCCGGCTCTCGGTGGGTGTAGGGGAGTGTCCTGGAGCAGGACGTTGCTCGTTTGCCGAGGGTTGCTTTGCCGAACGGGCGAGAGCCGAGGCGGCCGAGGCCGATGTCGTGGTGGTCAACACGCATCTCCTGGGGCTCGATCTCGCCAGTGGGGGAGCGGTGCTCCCTCATCACGACGTGGTGGTGATTGACGAGGCACACGCGTTCGAGGACATCGCCGCCGACACGTTGGGGCTTCGTCTGGGCCCGGGCCGGCTCGATCATGTGCTCGGGGGCGTGCGCTCCCTCTTCACTGCCGACCATCCGGCTGCGACTGCCTTGGCCCGTGCAGCCGATCGGTTGCGCACGACCCTGGGCGACATGGCAGGCGAGCGGGTCGATCCGCGAAGCGAGGGTCTGGCCTTGGTGCTGCTGGGTTGCAGCGAGGCCGTTGCCGAGGCGCTGGTTGCTGCACGCTCGCTCGATCTCGCGGGATCAACCGAGGCGGGGTCGCGGCGGGACCGGCTGGTGCAGCTCGCGAGCGGTCTGCTCGATGACCTTCGCTCAATCGGTGAGCTCGACGATGACGAGGTCGCCTGGGTCGAGGACGGGCAGTCACCGGCCCTGCGGGTAGCGCCGGTCGACGTCGGGGATCGTCTTGCCACGCGGCTGTTCTCCTCCACGCCGGATGGCGCCGCTCCCGCAACGGTGATCCTCACCAGTGCGACACTTGCGGTGGGCGGGTCCTTCTCGTCATTGGTGGGGAGGCTCGGACTCGATCGGACGACCGTTGCGTGGGACGGTCTCGATGTGGGGAGTCCCTTCGACTACCCGGACCAGGCCTTGCTCTACTGCGCTGCTCATCTTCCCGATCCACGGGCGAGGGACTTCGAGCCCGCCATGCTCGACGAGATGGAATCGTTGATGCGGGCGGCCGGGGGAAGGACGTTGGCGTTGTTCACGAGCCGTCGGGCGATGGAGGCGGCAGCTCGGCACCTCGGCGATCGAGTGCCCTTCCGCGTGCTGGTCCAGGATGAGCTTTCCCGGCCGGTGTTGCACCGGTCCTTTCTGGAGGACGAGACATCGGTGCTGCTGGCAACGATGGGCTTTTGGCAGGGGTTCGATGCGCCGGGCCGCACCTGTTCGCTTGTGGTGATCGATCGACTCCCGTTCAGTCGCCCCGACGACCCCCTGGTCGAAGCCCGCCGTCAGGCTGCCACGAGAGCCCGAAAGAACGCATTTGCCGAGGTGGATCTTCCTCGCGCGGCGGTGCTCCTGGCTCAGGGGGCCGGGCGGCTCATCCGCTCCAGTGACGATCGTGGTGTGGTGGCGGTGCTCGACGGTCGGTTGGCGACGGCGTCGTATCGCTGGGATCTCGTTCGCAGCCTGCCGCCGATGCGCCGCACCAAGGACCGAGACGAGGCGATCGGCTACCTCACGGCGCTCCGGGACGGCGCATCGACCGGCCCCCCGCACTAATTCCCGACCGTTTGTATCGGGAATTGGCCGGGGTCGCTAGGCTCGGGTCGTCAACCCCCGTATCTCATCTCACAGGAGGCCACCCATGGCTGTTCGACTAGGCGACGAAGCACCAAATTTCTCGGCGGAGACCACCGAGGGGACGATCGACTTCCATACGTGGAAGGCCGACAGTTGGGCGGTGCTCTTCTCACACCCGAAGGATTTCACGCCGGTGTGCACCACCGAGCTCGGGACGGTTGCCAAGCTCAAGCCGGAGTTCGACAAGCGCGGCGTCAAGGTCATCGGTCTGTCGGTCGACCCGGTCGAGTCGCACCGGGACTGGGAGAAGGACATCGCCGACGTCACGGGCAACGCCGTGAACTTCCCGATGATCGCCGACCCCGATCGCAAGGTCGCCGACCTGTACGACATGATCCACCCCAACGCCAACGACACGCTGACGGTCCGTTCCGTCTTCGTGATCGGGCCCGACAACAAGGTCAAGCTCACCCTGACCTATCCGGCAAGCACGGGTCGCAACTTCGACGAGTTGCTGCGGGTGATCGATTCGCTCCAGCTCACCGCCGCATACAGCGTGGCGACGCCGGCCGACTGGCGTGACGGTGACGACGTCATCATCGCGCTGAGCGTGTCCGACGATGAGGCCAAAGAGCGGTTCCCCAAGGGTTTCACCGCCCAGAAGCCCTACCTGCGGGTCACGCCTCAGCCCAACAAGGGCTAACAGTACGGGGGTCGTGTGCGGTGCCTGGGCAGGGGTTCAGTTCCGGAGATGCTCATCGAAGAACGGAAGAATCCTCGCCCAGGCATCGTCAGCGGCCTCGGGCACGTAGCCGGCGGACATCATGGGGATGGGCGGCAGCCAACTCGGCGCGCCCTTGTTGAGGAAGCTGTGGCCCGCGTTGGGGTACACCTTCACGTCGTGGGCGACGCCGAGCTCGGTGAGCGCCGCCTCGAGGCGAGCCGGGTCACGGCGAAGCGACAGGTCCTTGCGCCCGTAGGCGCCGACGACGGGACAGATGCCATCGAGCGCTCCGGCGCCCTTGGGCACCCGGCCGTAGTTGACCGAGGCGGCCGCAAAATCGTGGTGGATCGCGGCGGCCAGCGCGAAGGCGCCCCCCATGCAGAATCCGATCACACCGATTCGGCTGCCTGCCACCTCGGGACGGGCGACCAGCCATGATCGGGCGGCCTCGATCCGATCGACGGTGGGCCCGTTTCCCCTCGCCATGTCGGTGATGGCCCGGGCGATGCACAGCGCCTTGTTCCCTGCGGAGTACAGATCGAGGGCGAGGCTCACATAGCCGGCATCGGCGAGTCGTCGGGTGTTGGCCTTGATGTCGTCGTTGAGACCGAAGATCTCGTGGAGGACGATGACACCGGGCGCCGGTCCGAATGATTCCGGGAGGGCGAGAAAGCCGCGCTGGGAGCCGATGGTGACTTGTTCCATGGCAGCGATCCTAGGGGCAGGGCTTCTGGGCCCGCTCGGGTACGTCCATCAGGTCGGCTCGCTCGACTCGGACACTCCGACAGCCCCATCGCCATCCGACAGCGCAGCGGACCCGGTGCCGATTGGTGGGCCCGAAACGGCATTGGGGTCGGTCGGGAGGTCGGGCCCGGTCGGGAGGTCGGCCGCCGTCAGGTGTGCGAGAGCGGGCCGCTTGCGCACGAGAACCCAGAGGCCCAGCGGAACGAGCACGAGGCACATCCACTGGGCGCCGGTCAGGCCGATGGTGAGATCGTCGTAGGCCCGAAGGAAGTCGGTGGCAAGTCGAGCGGTCGCATACCAGACGAGGAACACGCCGAGGGCGGTGCCGGGCGAGGCCTTGCGCCGATACAGCAACCACGAGAGCACGAGCGCGAGGACCACGAGACTGATGAACTCGTAGAGCGACGTGTTGTGGATCGCCTGACCGACCAGGAGCGGGCCCTCTCGGGTCTCGCCTCCGTCGTAGCGGGTCGCGAGGAAGAACGATGTCGGGTTGCCGAGATGCTCACCCACGGCATAACAACCGATACGGCCGATCGCGACACCCACGGTCAGCGCCAGGGCCATGCCGTCGAGGAGCCGCCATCGGGGGATCACGTCGAACGAGCGCAGTGTCGGGAGTCCGACGGCAACCGCCATGATGAAGCCGCCCGAGAACTGGAGCCCACCGTTCCACACGGCGATGAGGTCGATCGGCGTGTGGATCTGGGAGAAGTGCGTGATGTCCCAGGTGATGCGTGACCCGACGATCCCGGCGATGACCATGCGCGTCGCGAGGGTCATGGTCTTCTCCCTCGGAATACCCCATCGCTCGCCCCATCGTGATGCGATGGTCGAGCCGGCGATGACGCCGAGCGCGACCATGAGGCCGAACGTGCGAAGGGTCAGGGGGCCGAGGGAGATCTCGGGGAAGGTCGTGTAGGGAATTGCAGCCAACATCACCAGTCATCATGGCACCGGTGAGGCGCATGTTCGTGACATGCGAAGATCACGAGACCGACCAAGGGCGGGCCGGCGAGCACCGCTAGCGTGCAGTCATGGAAGTGAGCCAAGCCGCCGAGACGACCCCGCAGCCAAGCGTTGCACCCTCGAGCTCCACGACCGTGGTTCCCCGGGTGGTCGGCGATCCGCTTCCGGTGCCGGTCTACTTCGGTTCGGGCGTGGCGCTGCTGTTGGCGATCGGGGCGTTCGGCTTCGTCATGCGCCGCCGAACCACCGAGGCGGGCTGAGGTCACTCATTGATCGTGCTGGTGCTCGGTGGCACCCGTTCGGGGAAGTCGGTTGTGGCCGAACAGGCGTTGGCGCGCCTGACTGGTCCGCACTGTTACGTGTCGACCGCCTCTTTCGATCCCGACGACGAGGACATGGTCGAACGGGTTGCGCGACATCGACGCCGACGACCCACCTCCTGGACGAGCGTGGAGGCGGGCGCCGACCTGGCCGAGGCCCTGCGTGCGGTCAGGGGAAGTGTGCTCGTCGATGCGTTGGGTACCTGGGTGGCGGCGACGAACAACCTGGCCGTGGATGTCGAGGACCTGTGTCGAGCCCTGCGGGATCGGGCGGGTGACACGGTGCTGGTCTCCGATGAGGTCGGCATGGGCGTGCATCCCTCGACCGAGATCGGACGACGTTTCCGTGATGTGCTCGGCGAAGTCAACCAGGCCGTGGCTGGTATTGCCGATCACGTGTTCCTGGTCGTCGCGGGCCGGGTTCTCCCCCTTCACGCCTTCGACTCGATGCGTGGGATGACGGGCGTCGAGGGAATGGACGGCGCCTGATGCGGGCCGCAATCGCCTTTCTCACACCCTTCGGCGGTGCATCAGCCCCTTCCGCCACGGCGCTCTCGTGGTTTCCGGTCGTGGGCGCAGGCCAGGGGCTCGTGCTCGGGCTGATCTGGTGGGCCGGCGACCGCGTGTTCACGGCCCTCGTGGCGGCGACGCTGGTCGTGGTCGCCGACCTCGTGCTGACGGGCATGCTGCACCTCGACGGACTCGCCGACAGCGCCGATGGCCTTCTGCCGCCTCTCGATCGGGGGCGTCGACTCGAGGTGATGGCCACGCCCGAGGTCGGGGCATTCGGGGTGGGGGCGATCGTGTCGTTCCTCCTCCTGCGGGTCGCCGCATTGGCGGCCTTGGCGCCGTCACCACTCCTGCTCGCCGGTTTATGGTGCGCGTCACGCACGGCGATGGCGGCCGCTGCGCGCCTGATGCCCTATGCCCGATCCTCGGGTCTGGCCTCGGCCTTTGTCGATGATGGAGGGCCGGGTTGGGCGATTGCCTCGGCGGGTGGCGCCGTTTCCCTCGGGCTGGTCTCCATCGGTGCGGTCCTCGTCGATGATCCCGTCGGAGGCTCGCCGATCGTCGCCGGGGTGCTCGGCGTCATGGGAGTGGCACTGGGGGCATGGGCGGTGCTGCAGTTGGCCCGTCGTCGGGTCGGAGGCTTCACGGGCGACGTTCTGGGGGCCGCCGGCGTGGTCGGTGAGACGATCGGTCTGGTCCTGGCGACCGTGCGATGGTGAACCTGGCGGTCCGGTCAATCGGTGTCGCCGCAGGCCTGGTGGCCGATCGGGCATGGGGGGAGCCGCCGTTGCGACCGCACCCGGTCGCGGTTTTCGGATCGGCGATGACCCTTGTCGAGGACGGCATCTATCGAGATCGTCGGTCGGCCGGTGTTGCCCATGCCGTCATCGGGATCGGTTTGGGCGCTCTGGTCGGCAGGGCGATGCGCTCGACCGCCACGGCCACCTATCTGGCGGTTGCCGGTCGGGCCCTTGGCGACGCCGCCGAGTCGGTGCATGAAGCCCTTGTGGTCGATGACCTGGATGAGGCACGGGTCCGCCTGCAGGCGCTGGTGGGTCGCAACACGGACGAGCTGAGTGAGTCGGAGGTGGTGCGGGCGGTGGTCGAATCCGTGGCGGAGAACACCGTTGATGCCGTGGTTGCGCCTGCCCTGTGGGCGGGCGTGGCCGGCGCGCCGGGCGTGCTCGGGCACCGGGCGGTCAACACCCTGGACGCGATGGTCGGTTACCGAACACCTCGGTATCTCCGCTTCGGCTGGGCGAGCGCGCGGCTCGACGATGCGGCAGCCTGGGTTCCGGCCCGAGTGGCGGCGTTGCTGGTCATGGTCGTGCGCCCACGCGAAGCCGGAGCGGTGTTGCGCACGGTTCGTCGAGATGCGCGTGCGCATCCGTCCCCGAACGGGGGAGTGGTGGAGGCGGCGTTTGCCGCGGCGTTGGGCGTGCGATTGGGAGGCGAGTCCACCTACGGCGCATGCCTGGAGCAGCGGCCGTGGCTGGGAGCCGGAGCGACACCCACGGTGGGCGACATCGACCGGGCGATCCGCCTCTCGCGAGATGTCGGCCTTGCGCTCGCGGGTTCGTTCGCCGCAGCTCCCGCAGCGGTTTGGCTCGTGCGCCACCTCGCGGCTCGCGGTGGCCGACACTCGTGAGAGACGTGACGCCGGTCGAGATGGCGTCTCTTCTGCCGCCGGGGGCCCATGGCGGTGAGGGCGCGCGCCTGGCAGCACTGCTCCACGTCGCACCCGACGAGGTGCTCGACCTGTCGGCAAGCCTCAACCCGTTTGCCCCTGATGTGGTGGGACGGGCGGCAGCGTGTCTGCCTGAGCTGCGGCGCTACCCCGACGCTTCAGCGGCCACGGCGCTTCTGGCCGACGCCATCGGCGTAGGTCGCGAACGTGTGCTGCTCACCAACGGCGGAGCGGAGGCCATCGCCCTGTTGGGAGCCGACATGGGCGTGGGGCGGGTCGACGACCCGGAGTTCTCCCTCTACCGCCGTCACCTCGGTGCGCTGAGCGACGATGGGCCCCGTTGGCGCTCCAATCCCAACAACCCCACCGGCCTGTTGGCGGATCGGACCGAGCGGGCGGCGGTCTGGGACGAGGCGTTCTATCCGTTGGCGACGGGCACCTGGACGAGGGGGGACACCGACTGCGCGGTCGTGGGCTCGCTTACGAAGCTCTTCGCCTGTCCCGGTTTGCGGCTGGGGTATGTCGTCGCCGACGATGATCTCATTGCCCGCCTGGCGCGAAGGCAGCCCGCCTGGTCGGTCAACGGCCTTGCGCTCGGTGTGCTGCCCGACCTGTTGGCGGCGACCGACCTGGTTCGATGGGCCCGCGATCTGACGAAGCTGCGGGACGAGTTGGCCGCACTCCTCCGGTCCCACGGCTGGAGGCCGTTGCGCTCGGAGGCGAGTTGGCTGCTCGTTCCCGGTGCAGGGGACCTCCGCAGTCGTCTGGCCTGTCGAGGGGTCCTCGTGCGCGACTGCGCCTCTTTCGGGCTCCTGGACACGGTCCGCATCGCCGTGCCGGGAGTGGCAGGCATCGACCGCCTGGCGACCGCGCTGAGCGAGCCGGCATAGTCAGCGCGGACGATCAACGGTTCACCGCGGCGGCAGGACTCACCGGCGCCGGGATGGAATGCACTACCACGGGAGGACGGCGACGCGAGTGGGGCGAAAGCATCATTTGCGACGAACGTCACACGGCGTGTACAAGTAAGTAAGCGATTACCCGAGGGGGGAACAGGTGCCCAACGCATTGACCACGCCGAACTACAACATCTTTGATCCGGCGATTCGTGCTGACCCCTACGGAGTCTACGGGGCACTGCGCGAAGAAGCGCTGGTGTTCCAGAACCCGATGCTGGGCATGTGGATGGCCAACGGGTACGACG
>JACOTK010000018.1 GCA_016178435.1 Actinomycetota bacterium | reverse complement strand
CCCTCGACGCCGCGGCGGCCGCTCACCCCGAACGCTTCACCAGCCGGCCCACCCCACCCAGGGTCCCCACCACGGCCTGGATCAACAAGCCCGTCATCCAATCAGCATAGAAGCCCGGCAATCACCTATTGACAGGTTCCGCCAGGGTCGACCTCCTCGGTGCCGATCTGGCTGCCGCTACCCACAGGCCGAGTTGCCTGCCAGTAACGACCGTTGTCAAGCTCGTTCCGCGTACGTGAGCAATGGGAATTGGTCAGAAACCCATTCACTCCATTGAGCACGGCGGGAACCCCAAGGGTGCATGTCCCGGTCTGAGCGCCCCATAAGCCGGTCTGGAATTGAATCTGATTGCCGCCTCTCATCGGGCGGCGCTTGCTCTGAAGCATCTGAGTCATTGGAGTAGCCCGGATAATCTCCAAAGCCTGGTCGGGAACTCCTCGCTCTGTTGCAAGAGCACGGACCGCGAGCGACTGGGTCTCAGGGTCTTCGACGCCAACAACGACACGGTTACGCGACTCCTGAACGTCGGTAAGCGACACGCCGGGCAATGTGAACGCCTCCTGAAGGTCCTTATGCCAAGCATCCAGCTGAACAAAGTCATAGTCTGCCTTCACGGCTTCACTGGTCAAGCGATCAAAGGTCGGCTTGAAGATACGCTTCAGTATCTCTTCGGCTCGCAGGAGACGATCGTTGTTCGTATCTGTCATACGAATGACCAGGCGCTGCGTTTCCCCCAGCGTGGGGTTGCCCACAAGGTATGCACCACCAAATCCCGGCACTGCCCGCGTGACCGTCGAGAACAACTCATCAAGCGTGGGCCGCAGCTCGTCAACCCTTTGCACTTGCTGAGCAGCCTCCTCGACCTTCGACCCATTTTGTGCCCTCACGGGCACGGCGCCTGACACTGCCGCAAGACCAACGACGCCGACAGTCGAAAACAGACAACGTCTTGTCACTCCAGACAAGAACCACATGGCGCTTCCCCCATTCAGTTTGGCGTGGAACCGCTCTGACCTCTCGCCCGATCCACTCGAGGGGGTTACGGCACCCCGAGCACCTCAGAGGCTTAACACCGGCCGGCAGATCGAGTCAAGAAAGCAAGTCGACAGGAACCCGGCACGACCCGGCAATGGAATGATCCCGAGTTCGGCCACATCCCGCGGATGAACGTCGGCAGAGCCGTCATCGAGATCGCCGCTCGACGTAGCCTTCGGTCATGACTCGACGAGTGGCCATCGTTCCGCACACCCACTGGGACCGGGAGTGGTACGCCCCCTTTCAGACCTTTCGGCTGCGCCTGGTGGCCTTGCTCGACGAGCTGTTGCCCCGCATGGAGACAGACCCGTCCTATGCGCACTTCCTGCTGGACGGCCAGATGGCGGTCATCGACGACTATCTCGCCATCCGTCCCGACGCCGAGCCAACGCTGCGCACCCTCAATCAGGCCGCGGCGGCGCCATGGAGGTCGGCTACCTGCCCGACATGTTCGGACACGTTGCCCAGATGCCCCAACTGCTGAGACTGGCCGGTCTCGACCATGCCGTCGTCTGGCGCGGCGTGCCGAGTGCGGTGACCGGTACGGCCTTTTGGTGGGAGGCGCCCGATGGGTCAAGGGTGCGGGCGGAATATCTGCCCCACGGCTACGGAAACGGGGCAAGCACCCCCAAGGATGCCGAGGCCCTTGTGCGTCGTCTCGATGCCTACGAGACCGAGCTCGGCGATCGGCTCTCGCCCACCGGGCCCATCCTTTGGATGAACGGCACCGACCATCAGATGCCCCAGCCATGGCTCGGACGGGTGGTGGACGAGATCAACGCCTCCCAGGATCACTTCGCCCTGGACATGACCGGATTGGCTGATTACCTGGCAACCGCCTCCACGGACGGGCTCGACACGATCGTCGGCGAGATGCGTTCGGGCGTCGCGGCAAATCTGTTGATGGGCGTGGGTTCCAATCGAGTGGACGTGAAGATCGCCGCTGCTCGGGCCGAGCGGGCCTTGGAGCGTCGGGCCGAGCCACTCTGTGCCCTCTTCGCACCGGCATGGTGGTGGCCCCAGGCCCTCTTCGACGTTGCCTGGCTCGAGATGATCCGCAACTCGGCGCACGACTCGATCTGCGCGTGCTCCCACGACGAGGTCTGCGAGGCCGTGATCGCCCGCTACGCCGAGGCTCGCCAGATCGCCGAGGGCCTGGGTGACACCGCCCTCAAGATCCTTGCCGCGACGTTGGCAACCACCGGACCGATCGTGGTCAATCCGTCGGCTCGGGGGCGTTCGGGCCTGGTGGAGGTCGTGGTTCCCGGCAACGGAGCGCTCGCCGACACCCAGCTCCTGGGCGAGCGCCCGGCGACCGTGCTCGACACCACGGTTGCGGGACGCGACCTGGGCACGGTGCTCGGCCAGATTCGCAGCCAACAGTTCGGGCCCGACACCTACGTCATCGATGTCGAGGTGGAACAGAGCGACGACGCGGTCACCGTGACCTTTCACGCCGATGCCGAGCTGCGGGAGAACCTGCTCGTCGACGAGGTCAAGCGTGAGCTCTATGCCCTCGGCGGCGCCCGGCCCGACACACCCTTTCATCTGCGTGTGATCCAGGAGCCGAGCCGCCGGGTGCTCGCCCGGGTCACGGACCTGCCCGGCTACGGCTGGGCGGCCTGGGAGCCCGAGGCACTCGACGTGGCGCCCGTCAAGGGCACCGCGTCGGGACGAGGCATCACGAACGGTCCGGTGACGATCGAGGTCGATGCCACCGACGGCAGCTTCTCGCTCAACGGCGTGTCCGGTCTCGACCGCCTCGTCGATGACGGCGACCACGGCGACACCTACAACTACAGCCCCCCGGATCACGATCGGGTGATCGAGCACCCCGAACGCGTCAGCGTCGAGATCGTTGAGGCGGGCCCACTGCGCGGGCAGCTACGGGTGGTGCGGACCTACAACTGGCCCGAGCGCATCGACGACGAGTCCCGTTCACGCGTGGGCAGCCGGGAGCTCGAGGTCGTCACGATCCTCGAGCTCCGGGCGGGCGAGGAGCTGGTGCGCGTCACCGTTGAGCTCGACAACACCGTTCGAGACCACCGCCTGCGCTCGTGGTTCCCCCTTCCCGAGCGCGCCCGCACATCTCGGGCCGAGTGCGCCTTTGCCGTCGTGGAGCGCCCCACCTCCGCCGAGGGGGGTTCGACCGAGCTGGGTCTGCCCACCTATCCGTCCCGGCGTTTCGTGCAGGCCGGGGGCCTCACGGTGGTGCACGAAGGCCTTCTGGAATACGAGCTGGTCGATCTCAAAGAGCCTGGCGGCAGCGCCGGGGCACTCGCCCTCACGCTGTTGCGCGCAACCGGCATGTTGTCGCGGGTCGAGATGACCTACCGACCGCTGCCTGCCGGACCGCCACTCCCCCTGGAGGGCGCACAGGTCCAGGGGCGTCACACCTTGCGATACGGCGTTGCCCTCGGGACCGATCGAGCGCCATGGGCACTGGTCGACGACGCCTTCCTGCCCTTGGAGGTCGTCAACGCCGCCGCTCTCGGCGACGAGCCCGACCGCGGCTCGGCCCTCACCGTTCTCGGCGCCGAGGTCTCGAGTCTCACCCGCCGGGCCGGCGCACTCGAGCTGCGGGTCTTCAACCCAACCGACGAGGCGGTCACCGTGGTTGTCGAGGGCCGACGTGGCGAGCTCGTCGACCTGCGTGGAGCGCCACTGACGTCCTTCGAGTCACGCTTTGTCCTTGGGCCCTGGGCGATCGCCACTGCCCGCCTGCTCGACGAGTCCTGACGATCGGTCCCGACGCCGAGCAACTCCTTCAGGTCCCGTGCTGCCTCCAGCATCTCGATCGAGCCGGCTCGGGTCCTCCCGAGTGCATCACGGGTGGAGTCGGCAACCTCGGAGACCTGTTGAATGCTCGTGATGATGTCGGAGGCCCCCTGGGCCGCGCTGCCGACCGTGGAGGCGATCTCGTTCGCGGTCAACGTCTGCTGATCGACGGCGGTGACGATGCGACCCTGCACCTCGGCAATGCGCCCGATGATGTCCGAGATCTGACTGATCGCGTCGACGGCGCCCTGCGAGTCGCTCTGAATCGCCTCGATCCTCTCGCTGATCTCACCGGTTGCCGCTGCCGTCTGCTTGGCGAGCTCCTTCACCTCGTTTGCGACGACCGCAAACCCCTTGCCGGCCTCCCCGGCGCGGGCCGCCTCGATGGTGGCATTGAGCGCCAGGAGGTTGGTCTGCGCGGCGATCGAGGTGATCACATCGATGACCTGGCCGATCTCCGCGCTGGATTCACCCAGCTTGGCAACCGAGCGATTGGTCTCATTGGCCACCGCGACGGCCTGGTCGGCCACGATGGTCGCCTCGTTCGCACCGTTCGCGATCTCGGCGATGGAGCTCGACAACGCTGCCGCTGCCACGGAGACGCCGTCCATGCCTGCGGTGACGCCCGACGCAACCGTTGAGGAGCTCACTGCCCGGGTCAGGGTCGCCTCCGCGCCGGTCACCATCTGCTTGTTGGCCGCGGCGAGCCTCAGAGACGTCGATGTCAACCTGGAACCGACGAGCATCAGGGGTCGGGTGATCGAACGGGTCATCCAGATGACCGCCATGAGCATGCCGATGCCGAACAGCGCCGTGAGGGCGGCAGCCCGCTTGCGAGCGGCGAACGCCGCGTCGTGAATGGAGCGCTCCGCTTGTCCGAGCGCCTCGGAGGTCGCATCGCTCACCGCTGCCAGCTGCGCCTGGAACCCCTCGAATCGCCCGGCGAAGGTCTCGTACTGCTGTGGATTGGCCAATGCGCCCGAGGCCAAGGCGACGTAGGCGTCAACCTGTGAACGTGCGGCCTCGACGGCAGCCACGACATCGGGCTCACCGGCGAGGTCGGTCGTGATGCGATCGAGCTGCTCGCGGATCCGCGTGGCATGGACATCCAGGTCGCCCACCGCGGTCTGCCTTGCCTCCGGAGAGACGGCGAAAAGACCGGCCAGGACATCGCTTCGAATGGACTCGTGCAGCAGGTCCGCATCGATGGAGGCATGCGCCGCCACGAAGTAGGGCCTGAAGTTCATGCGATCCCTGATGTTCCAGATACCGAGGAGACCGATCGACACCGTGGCCAGCACGCTCACGGCGCCGAAGATCGTCAATCGCTTCGAAACGGTCAACCTCATGGCCCCTACCTCCCCTGGTGGAGCCGGACGAAAGGCTCCGAGGTACCAGTCGGCACAAATGGGACACCGTTCAGGTTTCACGGCACGGTTTCCTCACCGTTCTTCACCGGGCATGCCCCCCGACGGCAGCGTGGTCGCAGGGGGAAAGGTCGGCTTCCTGCCGAGGCGCCACACGACCAGACCGGTTGTGTCGGCGCCGAGCAGGAGGGCCTCGCCACTCGGCAACAGGTTGAGCTTCGTCGATTCGAT
>JACOTK010000017.1 GCA_016178435.1 Actinomycetota bacterium | reverse complement strand
GAGTTGCTTTGGGGCGTGGTGGAGGTACTGGCCCGCCGTCTTCGTTCCATGGACGAGGTGCTCGCCGACTCGGCCTTTCTGGACGTGACCGGCCGCACCGCAACGCTCCCGCTCGAACTGGCGGGTGACGCCGAGGAGTTCCAGCTCCCCATCACCCAGGAAGAGCTCGCCGGCATGGTGGGTGCATCCCGGGAGCGGGTCAACAAGGCCATCTCGTCGTTCGTCAGCCTCGGCTGGCTGGACCAGACGGAGCGGCGCTATCGGATCATCGACCGGGAACAGCTCGAGCGTCGCGCCCGGTGAAGCGCATCACACGCCGGCAGGAGTCGCGTGTCGCCGACCTCAGGTGTAGCGGTCGAGGATGCTGGCCTCTCCTTGACCTCGTCCAGGTCGGAGACCGTCGCGCGCATGATCTTCTGGAGATGGCCGAATCGCTCGACGATCGCATCGATCACCGCCTCCGGCAGTCTCGGGACCTTCGAGAGCAGTCGGTAGCCACGTGGCGAGAGGTTGGTCTCGAGGTCGATATCGGCATCGGGAAGTCCCAGTGTCGCGGCAACCACCCTCAGATCGATCAGTTCCTCGGTGTCCAACTCGGCAAGCGTCTCCAATGCCTCCTCGAGTCGACCGGTCGACTCGCCCAATTGCCACGCCGCACCCTCGTGAAAATAGTCACGAAGGACGAGACGACGATCGTCGTCGACGCCGCCCATCAGTTCCTCGAGTTGCAGACGAACCAGACGGCCATCAGCTCCGAGCTCGACGATGTCCCAGTCGATCTCCTCGGCGATGCGACGAACCATCTCGGTGCGCTGCAACACGGCAACGACATCACGAAGCGTCACCAGGTCCTCGATCTCCAGGACCGACAACGAGCTCGCGACACCGTCGAGACGATTCTTGTAACGCTCCAGAGTCGAGAGCGCCTGGTTGGAGCGGTTCAGCAGACGGGGAATGTCCTTCAGCGGGTGCTTCTCGTCGTTGACGTAGACGGCGATGACCGACTGATCCTCCGAGACGGAGATGACCGGAACCGAGATGGAGCGTGCCACTCGTTCAGCGGTACGGTGGCGGGTGCCGGTCTCGGACGTGGGGACGTTGGGGTTGGGTACGAGATGAACGTTTGCCCGGGCGATGCGGCCGGCATCGGATGCAAGGATGATGGCGCCGTCCATCTTGGCCAACTCGGAAAGACGCTGCGGGCTGAAGGCTGCATCGAGCAGGAAGCCACCCGAGCAGATGTTGAGCACATCGGGGCCGTCGCCCACCACAACCAGGGCGCCCATCTCGGCCTGCAGGATGCGATCGAGACCCTCCCGCAACGGCGTGCCGGGAGCTACCGCGGCAAGGGCGTCCAGCATGGTCACGCTTCGGCGAGCCGGCATTGGATGCAGTCTAGTCCCCGGGCATTGCGTTCAGACTCGATATCGGCTCAACAACCAGAATTTATCGCGGCAAGATCGATCGCCTCGGCAAGGGTCGAGGCGCGCAGCATTTCGACTCCCGGAGGTGCGGGCGGCCCCGAAGCGGGAACGATGGCTCGACGGAATCCCAGTCGCCCGGCCTCGACCAGGCGACGCTCGGGCAGGGATACCTGCCGCAGCTCGCCACCGAGGCCCACCTCGCCATAGGCGACGACGTCATCGGCCAAGGCCCTGCCGGTCAACGACGAAACCAACGCGAGGGCGATGGCGAGGTCGGCCCCCGGCTCGATGACGCGAACCCCACCCACCCCCGATGCATGGACATCCATGCCACCGAGGGCGATGCCGACTCGACGTTCGAGCACCGCGAGGAGTAGTGAGAGCCGACCGGAATCAAGGCCCAGCGCACAGCGACGCGGCTGGGCCAGGGTCGAGGACGAGACCAGAGCCTGCATCTCCACGAGAAGCGGACGATTGCCGTCGACGGTGGGCACCACCACCGAGCCGGCGACGCCGGCTCGCCGATCGGCAAGAAAGAGTCCACTCGGATCGGCAACCCCGGTCAGGCCGGCCTCGGTCATCTCGAACAGGCCCAGGTCCTGGGTTGACCCGAAACGGTGCTTGACCGCTCGCAGGACACGGAGCGCATGATGCCGGTCGCCCTCGAAGCTCAACACGGTGTCGACGAGATGCTCGAGCACCCGGGGACCCGCCAGGGCGCCTTCCTTGGTCACATGGCCGACCAGCACGGTCGTGATGGTCTGCTCCTTGGCCTCCCGAACCAGACGATGCGCGCATTCCCGAACCTGGCTCACGGACCCGGGGACCGAACCGAGGTCGGGATCGAAGACGGTCTGGATGGAATCGACGACCACGACGTCGGGCC
Source organism: Actinomycetota bacterium (assembly GCA_016178435.1). GTDB lineage: Bacteria > Actinomycetota > Acidimicrobiia > Acidimicrobiales > CADCSY01 > JACOTK01. The sequence continues at coordinate 1,941 of JACOTK010000017.1, read as the reverse complement.
GAAGCGAGCCGAGGTGAGCCAGGACGTGCGGCAGGCTGGTCTCGGCCACAAGATGAAGATCGGCGGACAGCGCACCCAGGCGGTCGGCGCGCAGGCGCACCTGTTGCAGTGACTCCTCCGCGGTGACGAGCAGGACCCGAGCGCCCGCAGTGGCCATGGCAGCCAGCGACTGGAGCAACAAGGTCGATTTCCCGATCCCCGGCTCGCCGCCCACCAGCGTGACCGAACCGGGAACGAGGCCGCCGCTCAACACCAGATCGAGCTCGGGAAGTCCGGTCGACCGCGATGCGGCTTCACGAAGATCGACGTCACCGATCGGGATGGGGCGACTCGGCGGCAACACGGAGGCCGCACCGCCGGCAACCCCGGTCGACTGGAGCTCCTCGACGAGCGTGTTCCACTCACTGCACGTCGGACAACGTCCCAACCACTTCGGGCTGGAACCCCCACACTCGCCACACCGGTAGACCGCTCGCAGCTTTGCCATGAAGTCCATCGTAGAGAGGGACCACGACAGCGAGAATGGCATTGATGTCCGGTCCAAGGTGCGTCAGGCTGTGCGTCGAGCAAGCATCCCCCAAGGAGGCGGACCATGGAGATCGATGCATACGAGCACGGGGTGCCCTCGTGGGTTGATGTGAGCACCACGAATCCCGCCCAAGTGGCTGAGTTCTTCAGCGCTCTGTTCGGGTGGACCTGTCCCGAAGGCGACCCCGACCTCGGGGGCTATCGAAGCTGTTCCTTGGATGGTCGCAGCGTGGCGGGAGTGACCGGGTTGATGAGCCCTGATGTTCCACCGAGCTGGGCGACCTACATCAACGTGGATGACGCCGATGCGATCGCGGCTCTTGTCGCATCCCACGGTGGCCGGGTCATCGCTCCCGTCATGGACGTCGCCGATCTTGGTCGTATGGCTATTTTCTCCGACCCCGTCGGGGCCGTGTTCGGGATTTGGCAGCCTCGCCTGCACAAGGGTGCCGAGGTGGTCAACGAGCCAGGCGCTGTGGTTTGGAACGAGCTGATGACCACCGACACCAAGGCCGCTGCCGAGTTCTACACCGCGGTATTCGGCTGGACGGCGACGGTGAACGACCCCGACGGACCGATGCCCTACACCGAGTTCAAGGTTGGGGACCGCTCCATCGCGGGGATGTTGGCCAAGCCCGCCACCCTCCCCGCCGATGTGCCGCCCAACTGGCTGGTCTATTTCGCCGTGTCCAACCTCGACGCGACACTCACCGAGGTGGCGCGCCTCGGAGGCTCGGTGCTCCAGCCCGAGGTCGACATGGAGTACGGGCGTTTTGCCGTGATCGCGGATCCCACCGGCGCGGCGGTCGGTGTCATCCAGATGCCCTCCGAGTCCGACTGAGCCGGAACCACAGAACCACGAGGCCGGCCAGGGCCAGCACCGCCACACCACCGGCGACCTCCCGGGGCACGGCCAGATCCCGACTCGAGGCCATCAACGGCATGCTCTCACCGAATCTCCCGGTCCAGACCGCGCGGCCATCCACCATCTCGGCGCCCTTTCGCTCGACCCGGCCGGGCAGCCGCAGGGCGACCTGCAGGCCGAAAAGGTCCTGTGCCTGCGCGGCATCCAGGCCGAAGCTCGTGCCCTCGAGGTGGGACCGAAGCTCGGCATCCCCGAACCGTTCGATGCCCCCTCTCAGGTCGAGGTCACCCTCGAACGTCCACGCCCACCACAGCGGCCTACGTTCCCGTTTCAGCGTGAAGCCGCCAACGGGCCCATCGGGTCCACTCCCCTCGTCGAGCACCTTTCCCGCCTCGGCCGGTGTACGAAAACCCTTGGTGGCACGCAGCACGGTGCGGGCACCGGCCCTTGTCGGGCCGACAACCGTCCAACCCGTGGCCCGAAGGTCGTCGACCCGCAACCGGCTCGACAGATTCGGGGTGCTCGCCGTTGCCTCCTCGTCGAGCGTG
>JACOTK010000016.1 GCA_016178435.1 Actinomycetota bacterium | reverse complement strand
GGTCGCCGCCGAGCCCGAGCCCGAGCCCGCACCGGTCGCCGCCGAGCCCGAGCCCGAACCGGTCGCCGCCGATCCCAACAGCGTTGTCATCGATCTCACCGAACGCACCGAGGACCATCAGGTTCAGCGGATGCAGGAGGTCGTGGCCGATGACAGTGTTCCCGCGTTCAACGGAACCACCTGAAGCAGATCATCTCGGATCCTCCTCCCGTGCACGTCGTTTGGGCCCTATGGCCTACCTGAAAGATGTTGGAGACCTGCATGAACTTCCTTGACCGGACCGGGGCCCGTATGTTGGCGCCGAAGCTCGGTGTCCTCGTGGCAGCCATTGCCGCGCTGGTCACCATCGTTCCCAGTCCGGCCAATGCTGCTACCCCCAGCCTTGACCTCCGGGTCCTGGTGGTCTCGGCCGACGGCAGGGAGCCCGCAATCGCTGCCTGGACGGCACAGCTCAAGGCCGAAGGGGTGCCTTTCGATCTTCTGGTGGCGGCCAACGAAGATCCGATTACCGCTGCCCGTTTGGTGAACGGCCCAAATTCGGCTCGTTATCAGGCGGTCGTGATGGCGAGCGCCGATCTGGTGGCGTGCGGGGCGGCAGGATGTGCCTCGACCACGACGCCCGATGAGCTCGCGGTGCTGGCCGACTTCGAGCGCGCCTTCGGCGTCCGTCAGGTCATTGCCTACACGTTCCCGACGGCGGATCTGGGTGCGACCTGGTCGGGGGTGGCAGCCGACCTCGATGGCATGATCGCCTCGCTCACCGCTGCCGGTAAGGCTGCCTTCCCGTATCTGGGAGGATCCGTCCCGATCGAGCATTCCTATGGCTACTTGGCAAACCCCGCGCCTGGCACCGGGGAGACCTTTGAGACCCTTGTTGCGGCTCCGGGCGGCGAATCGCTGGTGGGGGCGCACAAACGTGCCGATGGTCGCGAGGAGCTGGTGGTCACCGTCGACTCGAACCCCTGGGTGCTTCACAGCCGCCTTCTGCTCCACGGCATGCTCCGATGGGTGACGAAGGGGGTCTATGTGGGGCTCCTCCGCAACAACCTGAGTGTCCATGTTGATGATGTGTTCCTACCCGATGACCGTTGGGACGTGAATGCCAACACCACTCACGAGGACGATGGTGCGACGGTTCCGCTCATTCGCATGAACGCCGATGACGCTCAACGCCTGCGAAGTTGGCAGAATACGAACAAGCTCAAGCTCGACATGGTCTTCAACGGTGGGGGCAGCAACGAGTACATTCAGGACAACGGCTCCGATCCGCTTGCCTCGGTACTGATTCCGAACCGAGCCGAGTTTCGCTGGCTGAACCACACGTTCACCCACCCGAATCTCGACAATGCATCGCAGAGTGTGATCCAGAACGAGATCAAGAACAATCGGACATGGGCCGGGAACAAGAAGATCGCCATCAGGAGCGGTGAGTTGGTCACGGGCGAGCACTCCGGGCTGAACAATCCCAACATGCCCGCGGCGCTGAACAACGCCGGTATCAGGTTCATCGGTTCCGACAACTCACGTACACCGGATCAGACCCAGATCGGCCCGGCACGGACAGTCCCTCGTCACCCGACGAACATCTACTACAACACCGCGACGCGGGAGGAGCAGCTCGACGAGTACAACTATCTCTATTTCGAGCACTGCACCGCCACCACGTCGACGACGTGTCTGAAGCAACCTGCGACCTGGGCCGACTACGTGGCGCGGGAGTCGACGATCATGCTCGGTCACATGCTCGGCAATGACGTGCGTCCGCATTACGTCCACCAGGCCAATCTGGCCGAGGACGGTGTGCTCTACGACATCCTCGACGATGTCATCGGCCGTTACCGCCGCTATCTGACGACCCCGTTGGTGCAGCCGACGCTGACGGAAGCGGGCACCACCTTGACAAGACAGGGGGCCTGGGCCGGTGCTCTGGCGACGAACAAGGTGAAGGCCACGATCAGTGGCTCGATCATCACGATCACACCCACGATCCAACTCGATGTTCCGCTCACCGTGGGTCCAACCGCAAAGGAGCGCTACGTCAATGCCTCGGGCCAGGTTGCCTGGCGGGATTTCGGGGCCGTCTACGGGGGCGCTCGATCCGCCTGGACCTCGGTGAAGGCAAATCAGTCGTTGATCGTCGACATCGCCCGATGACTGCCTGAGGCCGGGTCGCCAGGGATCGCACCGATACGCTCTCACTGTGATGAAGTCGGTCGATCAGATGAACATGGTCGATCAGATGAACATGGTCGATCATCATCGGACGTCGGGAGGCGAGAAGCGCCGAGTTCTGATGATCACCGAGGGCACCTATCCCCACGTCATCGGTGGTGTCGGCACGTGGTGCGATCTGCTGATCAACGGCCTGGACGAGGTTGCCTGGGACGTCCTTCCCATCTTGGCGGGGGTGGAGCCGGAGGCCCGCTACAGCTTGCCGGCTCACGCTCACCTGCTCCCGGCCATCTCATTGTGGTCCCATGATCCCGCACCGCGAGCGAAGTTCCAGGGCTTCCGGGCCATGAGGCAGCGGAAATCCGCGGGTCCGGCAGACTCGGATCTTCCCGGGGTGCTGACCGCCGGACTTCTCGGCTGGGATGAGCCGCTCGAGCCCTTGGTCGACGCCCTGGTCCGCTGTCGCCTCCGTCCGGAGCTGATCAGGGCGACGTTTCGCAGCAAGGAGGGATGGGCGGCGTTTCTGGCTGCGCTCGAGAAGGTCCTGGTCGTGCAGCCGGCGGCGGCAGGCTCGCCACCACCCCTCGGCATGCGACATGCCATCGAGCTGTACCAATCGCTGTACTGGGTTGCCCGGACGGCGGCGGTTGGCACACCGGCCAGTGACCTGGTCCATGTGACGGCTGCCGGCTGGTCGATGATCCCGGCAGTGATCGACAAGGCGCTCGCCGGCACGCCGGTGTTGTTGACCGAGCACGGTGTCTACGTGCGAGAGGCGTACCTGGGCGCCATCAGGTCGGAGACCAGCCCATCGCGGGTGTTCGTCCACACTCGCCTTGCTCGCGGCCTGACTCGGCTTGCGTATCGAACGGCGGACATGGTGGTGCCCGTGACGGCGGCAAATTGCTGGTGGGAGGACGCGCTGGGCGTTGCTCCCGAGCGCATCCGTGTCATACACAACGGTGTCCATGTCCCCGATCACGCAACACCACCGCCGAGGACGGCAACGGTGGTCTCGGTGGGTCGTGTCGATCCCCTGAAGGACGTTCACACGCTCCTGCGAGTTGCACACGAGGTGCTGCGCCGCTTTCCCGATGCGCGATTCCTGCATTACGGGCCCGTCGTGCCGGCGCAGGAGGCCTATGCCGAATCCTGTTACGCGCTGCACCGCGAGCTGCGTCTCGGTGATCGGTTTCGGTTCATGGGCGCCACGAAGACTCCCGCGAGCGTGGTTCTCGACGCGGACATTGCCGTGTTGACGAGCATCTCCGAGGGCTTCCCGTTGGCGGTTCTCGAGGCGATGGCGCTGTCCCGTCCGGTGGTGTCCACGGTGGTGGGAGGCGTTTCCGAGGGGCTGCAAGGTGGCGGCCTCGTGGCGCCGTCGCGTGACGTGCACGGATTGGCAACGGCCATCGTGACCTTGTTGAAAGACCCCGAGTTGGCCGAGTCGCTGGGGCAGCGAGGTCGACGGCGTGTCATCCGTCGTTTCACGCTCGAGCGATGCCTTGCGGGCTATCGGGACGTGATGGATGAGCTGATCCTGCAACAGAGGGTTTCATGAGTCGCGACATCGAGGAGGAGGCCGCCATGGTCGTTGCCCGTCTGGGGCGTCGTCCCGTTGACGCGTTGGAGGCAGCGGTGGCTCTGGAGGCCTGGGGAGGCGTGGAGGCACCGAGGTCCCTGGCCCTTGGTCCGGCGATCGTCGATGCCACCCGTGGCCGCTCGCAACTGTGGAGGAAGCCACTTCTGCCAAGAGGTCAGGACCATGCCGTGGAGGACCGTCCGGACTACACGCAGGTCATCGGGGCCGTGGCGATCTTGTTGGCCATCATGTGGTGGATTGCCGCGCTGCCCACTTTCAGAGGGGAATCGATGGGCTCGTTGGCGCTGGAGGCAATGCCGACGGGCCTCGGGGTGCAGTGGTTCCTCCAGAGTCGCTATCTCGCGGGCGAGAACAGCATGGGTCGATTGCGTGCCCTGGACGTTCCGTCGATCATCCTCATCATGATGGCGGTGGGGGTCGCCTGGATGGTCGGCGGTGATGTCGGTGGCCTTGCAGCGGCGCTGGTGGTGGTTTGGTCAACGGGAACCATCCTTGTTGTACGCGGGTGGGGGTTGGCCGCTGCCGGCCTCTTTGTGGCCGCCGGGGTCGCCGGGGCGCTTGGCACCCCTACCCCGGTGAACGTTGTCGTCGTGGTCGACCTGACCGTTGTCGCGGCCTTGTTTGCCGTTCTCACGGCGCCACGTACCACCCGTCCCCCGGGTGCGTGGGGAACCGTGGGAATCGCTACGTCGGTGGGCATCCTGATGGGTCTGCTGGTGGCCGTGGGGATGAGTCCCGGAGCGGTGGATGTCGTCGCCTCCTCGTCGCCGGTGGTCGCGTTGGTGATCCTCGGTGCGATGTGGGGAAGCTTTCACCTCAACAAGTTGTGGGTGGTCACCCTCTCGTCGCCGATCGATCAGCGCAGCGAGGTGCCCGGCCATTCACTGCGTGCCCGCATGGCGGTCGTGATCCGGGGCGCCATCGTGCGCGTGCTCGGGGTGGGTGTCGCCTCACTGCCCATTGGGTTGGTTCTGGCATGGTCCGACTACGGGGTGGAGGCACTGGTCCCCTTGACGGCATTCGTGCTTGCGATGCTGGTGGTCGTGCTCGGGTCCCTGGTGGCCGGATTCGGAGGGGGCCTCCGGGCTGCGGGCTCCCTGGTGGCCGGGTGCCTGGTGGCAGTCGGGATGCGTGCGTTCGGTCTCGACGCCTCGGAGGCAGGTCTGGCACTGGCCGGCGGATCGATGGCGAGCCTCGTCGTCTTGATCCGACCGGTCAAAAAGATGATCGATGATCCCGGCATGAGCGTGGCGACGCTGCTCTGAACGGGTTCCCCCTGCCCATGGTCTGACACTTCGTCGAGCACGAGGATCGGTTGTCCAGGGTTTGGGGCGGGGAGTGGCGCCGGGCGAGACGTGCCTCAGATGCCGAGCTTGCGTGCTCGAAGAATGAGGGTGGGCGGGGCAATAGCCGGGGCCGGTTCGGCGGGCTTCGCCTTGGAGCGGGTCCTTGGGGTTCCCGGGGGCTCCGGCGACCTGGGGGTT
>JACOTK010000015.1 GCA_016178435.1 Actinomycetota bacterium | reverse complement strand
TGTCGCGTTTGTTTCGTCAGCTTCGGGTGGGCAGACATCCCGTCGTGGAGGCCGTCGGCCCCTGCGTGTCGCCCGAGGTTGCTAGGTCTCGCCGAGGTTGCGACGGATCACGTTGAGGGCGCTCCCAGCCTTGAACCACTCGATTTGATCGGGGGAGAGGGTCTGGGCTGCGGTGAAGTCGAGGGTCGTGCCGTCGGGCTTGTGGATGCGGCACCGGACGGGCACGTCGGGCGCCAGCGTGGCCAGTCCGAACACCGAGATGCGATCGTCCTCGCCGATCAGGTCGTAGGTGGTGGGGTCGGTGAAGGTGAGGGCGAGCATGCCCTGCTTTTTCAGGTTCGTCTCGTGGATGCGGGCGAACGAACGGGCGAAGATGACCTTGCCGTTGCGGTAGCGGGGCTCCATGGCGGCGTGTTCCCGCGATGAGCCCTCCCCGTAGTTCTGGTCGCCGATCGCCACCCAGGAGACGCCTTCACGTGCATAGTGCCTGGCGATGTCGGGAAAGGTCCCGGTCGTGCCGTCGAGTTGATCCCTGCCTTCGCCTGCGATCCCGGTGTAGGCGTTGATGGCCCCGAGGAACAGGTTGCCGCTGATGTTCTCGAGATGGCCGCGGTACTTGAGCCACGGCCCGGCAGCCGAGATGTGGTCGGTGGTGCACTTGCCCGTGGCCTTCATCAGGATGGGCAACTCGAGGTAGTCGTTGCCGTCCCATGCCGGGAACGGTTCGAGCAGCTGCAGGCGGTCGCTGTTGGGGTCCACGGCGATCTCGATGTCGCCGGCCCCCGTCGGCGGCGCGACGAACGCATCCTCGCCCGGGTCGAAACCCTTGGCCGGCAGCTCCTCGCCCGTTGGCGCCTCGAGACGGAGGCCGTCGATGCTGTCGGTCAGCGGGTTGAACGCAAGGGTGCCCGCCAGTGCATAGGCCACGACCGTCTCGGGCGAGGTGACGAAGGACAACGTGTTGGCGTTGCCGTCGTTGCGCTTGGGGAAGTTGCGGTTGTACGAGTTGATGATGACGTTGGTCTCGCCCTTGTCGATGTCGCTTCGTTCCCACTGGCCGATGCAGGGACCGCAGGCGTTGGCCAACACGGTGGCGCCGATCGCCTCCAGATCGGCGAGCAGCCCGTCGCGCTCGATCGTGGCGCGAACCTGCTCGGAGCCGGGTGTGACGAGCAAGGGGGTCTTGGCCCGCATGCCCTTCGCGGACGCCTGGCGGGCCAGGCTTGCTGCGCGGGTGATGTCCTCGTAGGAGCTGTTGGTGCACGAGCCGATGAGGGCGCTGCTGATGGTGAGCGGCCAGCCCTCCCGGACGGCATGGGCGCCGATGTCGCTGACCTTGTGCGCCAGGTCGGGAGTGTGGGGGCCGTTGATCTGCGGCTCGAGCTTCGACAGGTCGATCTCGATGACCTGGTCGAAGAAGCGACCCGGGTCGGCCAGGACGTCGTCGTCGGGACGCAGATCGGCCGCCACCCGGTCGGCCTGCTCGGCGATGGCAGCTCGTCCCGTGGCCCGGAGGTACCGTGCGATCGCCTCGTCGTAGGGGAACAGCGAGGTCGTGGCGCCGATCTCGGCGCCCATGTTGCAGATCGTCGCCTTGCCCGTGGCGCTGATGGTCGATGCGCCGGGCCCGAAGTACTCGACGATCGCTCCGGTCCCACCCGAGACGGTGAGAACCCGGGCAACCTCGAGGATGACGTCCTTGGGCGACGTCCACCCGCTGAGGGCTCCGGTGAGGCGCACCCCGATCAGCTTCGGCCAACGCACGTTGAAGGGAAAGCCGGTCATGACGTCGACCGCATCGGCACCGCCCACGCCGATGGCCACCATGCCCAGGCCGCCGGCGTTGGGCGTGTGGCTGTCGGTGCCCAGCATCATCCCGCCGGGAAAGGCGTAGTTCTCGAGCACGACCTGGTGGATGATGCCGCTGCCCGGTTTCCAGAAGCCGATGCCGTAACGAGCCGAAACGGACCGGAGGAAGGCGTAGACCTCCGCGTTGGCGCCGAGCGCAGCCTCGAGGTCGGCATGCGCCTCGGTCTTGGCGAGGATGAGGTGATCGCAGTGAACCGTCGAGGGAAGGGCGGTCTCGGCCAGGCCGGCGGTCATGAACTGCAGCAGGGCCATCTGGGCGGTGGCGTCCTGCATGGCGACGCGGTCGGGGCGGAAGTCGACGTAGCTGCGACCGCGCTCGAGCTCTTGGCCCTCGGGGTGGGTCAGGTGGTTGACCAGCACCTTCTCGGCCATCGTCAGGCCACGGCCGAGGAGCGAACGCCCGAGGACGGCACGTTGGGGGAGACGGCTGTAGACCTCGTCGATGAGCTCGATGGGGGTTCCTGCGGTGACAGCCATGGTGACTCCTTTGTGGGGTGCGTGCGTGACCTCGCCTCCATACTTGCACGAGGACATCGCATAGACAAGTATAGGACAAGTGAGAACGATCCGCTACAACGAGATAGCCGCCGATCTGCGCCGTCGCGTCGGCGGGGGCGAGTTCGCCGCGGGTCGGTTGCTGCCGAGCGAGGCCGATCTCACGACAGCCTACGGGGCCAGCAGGGTCACCATCCGACGTGCCCTGGATCTGTTGCGATCCGAGGGCCTTGTCGACTCCCGCCAGGGCTTCGGTTGGTTCGTCGCCGCCGATCCGTTGCGCCAGGCCTTGGGGCGACTGGGCACGATCGAGGACCAGCTCGACGCCTCGGGCGTTCGGGCTGAACGACGGGTGCTCGATTTTGCCTTCGTGGAGCCCCCCGCAACGGTCGCCGATGTCCTCGGGCCGGGGAAGGTCCTCCAGGTGCGACGCGTGAATCTGGCCGATGGCCAGCCCTTCGCCCGCATCACCGTGTGGTGCCCCGAGGACCTGGCCGAGGAGCTGTCGCGAGCGGAGGTCGAGCGGTCGCCGTTCTACGAGTTGTTGCCCGTCTCGCTGGGGGGCGCCACCCAGACCATCGGCGCAGCGGCGGCCTCGCCCGAGGACGCGGCCGTGCTCCTGATCCCGGTCGGCTCACCGGTCCTGCGGTGCCTGCGGGTGACGAAAGCCGCGGACGGCACGGCGATCCTCGTGAGCGAGCACATCTTTCCGGCGCACCGCACGGAGTTCGTCATCGACCTTCCCCGACCCGAACGGTCGATCGCTCCAAGCGGTATCCGCTTCGTCGACGAGGCGTGAGGCGCGGCCTTGGGTCATGCCCTGCGGTCGGGTCAGAGCAGGCCGAAGCGATGGAGCTGCAAGCCCCAGGAGAGCAGGGCAAGAGCTCCGATGGTCAGGCCGGCGATGCGGTTCCGGGCGTCCGGCCAGGCAGCCGGACGACCAAGACGTCCGGTGGTGCGCACCACGAGGACCACGAGCATCACCAGGGTGAAGATCGCGATCAGGATGGCCAGGGGGTTGGCCGCGGCCGCCCCGGCGAGGTCGCCCCGTACGAGGTGGATCGAGGCGGTGGTCATGCCACAGAATGGGCAGGGGATGCCGGTGAGCGTGCGAAGCGGGCACGGCAGCCCAACGCCGGTCGCATCGGTGAGCGTCGGCCACACGCCGGCGGCCACGGCGACGCCCACACCGGTGAGGGCGAATCGCTCGGGGGCGGAGAACGGGGCAACTCGGGACGAGGGGAGCGGAGTGGGCGTCGTGACGGGCATCTCGGCCTGGTTCACCGCTCTTCGACTCCTCGTTGTCATCCATGGCACGACGTTGGGACCAGCGACAAAGCTACTTGCGCGGCGCTTCCATATTGAACCTTGGTGGTGTATCCACCTTCGGCCTTCGGCCGCACAAGTAGCTTTGTCTCGATGGCCGTCGGGGTCAGATGGTCGGCCAGGTGCGACGCTTGGCCTCGCGCCGGTTGGATTCGAGTGCCCAGGCTCGGCGCCAGGAGCCCGTTTCGGGCCCGCTCAGCGAAGGCGTCCCGCTCTGAGCGGCACGTTGGCGGGCTCCGCACCAGTCGGTGGCGGCCTCGTCGGCCAGGATCGCGACGGCCTTCTCGATGCGCAGTGCGAACCGGCGCGCGTCGTCGCCCTGCTCGGGCCACAGTGGCTCACCGAAGGTCACCGTGGTGGTTCCCGGCTTGGGTGTGCGGTCTCCCTTGGCGAAGATGCGATTGGTGCCCTCGAGGTGCACGGGGACCACGGGCACACCTGCACGGAGCGCGAGGAAGGCTGCTCCACCCTTGTGACCCTGACCCCATCCATCGGGGCTGCGGCCACCCTCGGGGAAGATGAGCAGGCTCCAGCCGGCCTTGAGCAGGGTGGTCGCGCGTTCGGCGGAACGCCGAGAGACCTTGGTGCGCTCGACGGGAATGGCGCCGAGGACGAGGGCGGAGGCAGCCGAGGTCACGCGATTGGTGAAGAAGTAGTCGGCGGCAGCGGCAACCACGACGCGGTGGCGCCAGGGCTCGGGAATGGCGGTGAGCAGCAGCGGCGCGTCGAGATGGCTGTGATGGTTGGCGGCGAAGACGACCGGACCATCGAGCGCGCCGAGACGATCCCTGCCGGCGACGGTGGGCGCCGCAAGTGCCTGCACCGTCAGGCGCAACGGGCCTTCGAGCAGGAAGAGGCGTGCATACCGTGCAGGGAGCCTTCGTGCCCATGCGGTCTCGTAGTCGGAGCCGCGCCTGCGTGTGGAGGGAAGCTTTTCGACCGAGCGCGGCACGGTGCCGGCCGACCAGGGGAACCCTGGGCGCGGCGCCAACGATCGAACCCTGGCGAGGGGATCCACCTCAGGTGACCTGGGCCATGAGGAGCGGCGGCGCGTGCAGGTGGGTGATCGAGGGATCTCGCCCGACGACATCCTCGGCCATCTCGAGGGCATCACGCAGGGTCGATGCGGGCTTGAAGCCCAGTCGGCGCACCGCCTTGGGGTCGCCACCGACCACGATGACCCCACCGAGATGCTCCAAGGCGTGCGAGCCCCAATACCACATGTAGAACGGATGCACACCGTGATAGGCGTGTCCGGTGCGGTAGAGATGGCGGTACCACTCGTCCTCGGCGAAGCTGCGCTCGAAGCGCTTCTCGATCTCGATCGGATCGGTGGTCTCCGAGAGCACCTGCTCGAAGAAGTCGATGTAGCTCGGGTGGTGCACCGGGTGGAACTCCCAGGGGGTGGGGTGGCTCATGATGAGCACACCGCCCTCGCGGACGAGCGGCCGTTCCTTGTACATGTTGAAGAAGTAGCCGAGGCCAAGGCACATGACCAGGATCGGGTTCATCACCGAGTTCACGTTGTACGGGCCGATGTAGGGAAGGCCGAGCGTGAGGATGTCGGTCTGACCTTCGACGACCACCAGTTGTTGCTCCATCACCTTGGCGGTGGTGATGCGGTGCACTGCCTCGACCTCGCCTGCGGTGACGCCGGTGAGGTCATGGGGCGCCTGGATGGACTGGAAGATCGACCGCTTCACGCGCTCGGGCGTGCGGGCGAGGGACTTGCTCGATGCGAGGAAGGTCATGCGGTCACGAGCGGTCCATTCCCACTCGCGCTTCTGGAGGAAGTCGAAGGGTTTGGGAAACGTGTCGTTGTTGAGGGTGGTCTCGATCTGGAAGATCTTGACGCCGGCCTTGCGGATGACCTCGCCCATCCTCCAGTTCGAGGAGTGGAGCTCGGAACGGTGCTGGTCCATGAACGATCGACTCTTGCGCATCGTCGCCACGTTGTGGTGGTGACGAAGGCTCCGGTACGACGACAGGCCGGTGGCGGTGGACTTGTGCCCACCATCCATGGCGACGAGGTTGATGTTGACGTAGACCAGCAGGTCGGACTCGGCGGCACGCCTGGAGATCTCGACCTCCTCACCCTTGTCGGTCTCGCCGAGAAAGGCCATGGCGTCGGGGTCCTCGGCGTCATGGTTGTAGAGGGCGCCGCGAGGGGCGAAGGCGTCGTAGATACGATCGCCCAACGCGTGGCGAAGCTCGGCCTCGGTCATGCGTCGGTGCAGGGCCAACGCGGCGATGAGGTGCACGTCGTCGACTCCGGCAGCAGCGGCGAGATCGAGCACCGCCTCGATGACCCGTTGGCGCGCGTCCGGTCGGCGCATCGGGGGCAGCGGCAGCGAGATGTCGTCGAAGGCGATGGTCAGCTTCATGCCCGGAAACAGCATCGAGGGAAGCGGGTCGGCATCGACGGGGTGGAGCAGCGCCTGGCGGATCGCCTCGCTGGGGTCACGGAGCAGGGGTAGCGCCTCGGGGGCATAGATCACCCGTGAGCCAACGGGAAGCTGCTCGAGTCGAAAGCCCTCCCCGTGCATGAACAGCGTGGGTGGCGTGGAACGGTCAACCTCGAGCACGAAGCCGGGACGGGGGCTCATAACCAGTCTCTTTCTTTTTCTTTACGGAGATCGAAGGCGACCTTGACCGCCCCGCGCGAGCCTGCCTCGGCGGCATGTGCCAGCGCGTCACGATAGCGATCCAGTGGGTACGTGGTGCTCACGAGCCGATCGAGACCGGCCTCGGCCACGAGCTCGAAGGCCAGGTCGAACGTCCGCCTCTGTCCGTGATCGGGCATCGATTCGGTGCCGTAGGCATAGGCCCCGACCAGCTCGATGCCACGTTGCCACAGGGGGGTGAGGTCAACGGTGACCGTGCCCGGCATGCCGATCATCACGATGCGGCCTCCGGGTCGGGTGATGGCCAGAGCCTCGGTGAGGCTCTCCTCGCTGCCGACGCAGTCGAGGGTGACGTCCGCGCCGCCCGCCAGACGGGTCGCTGTGCACTCGCCGACCATCAATGAACCGCGGGAGCGACGGACGGCTCGGCGCAACTCATCGGGGTTGACCACGAGTGTCGCGCCGAGGTCGCGGGCAAGCGTGCGCTGGTGAGGGTGTTTGGCGCCGACGATCAGCTCTCGGGGTGAGGCCCAACGTGCGAGCGCTGCGATGGTGCACAGGCCCAGGGTGCCGGCGCCGATGACCGTGACAACGCCGTTGTCCGCGAGTGGCAGCGCGGCGAGAGCGCCGCGTATGGCACAGGCGGTTGGCTCCACCATGACCGCTGCCTCGTCGCTGAGCGTGTCGGGGACGAGGTGCAGTTGGCTTTCGTGGGCGACGAGCACGGTCGACCATCCGCCACCGGTGTCACAGCAGTAGCCGGTCTGCAGACCGGGCTCCAGGTGTCCGGCCGTGATATTGGTGCAACGGCCGACGTCACGACCTGCGCATGCGGCACACGGCGGCGTGATGCCACGGGGCCCACATCCGAGGACCGGTTCCAGCACCACCCGGGTTCCGTCGTCGAGGTCGCCGACGACCTCGTGTCCGGGCACGAAGGGAAAGCTCACGATGGGTTCGAACCATCGGCTCGAGGCGCCGTCGATGGTGGCGAGGTCCGATCCGCAGATGCCGGCCAGGCGGGGGCGCACCCGTTGCCACGAGCCGTCCGGCAACCGGGGCGGGTCGATGTCGGCCAAACGCAACGGCCCCACGGCGGCGCCTCGTCCGGGCGCCCAGGCGCCTGCGACACGGGCGGCGGCGAAACGGGGGAGCGAACGCTCGAATCGCAGGGCTTTCACGCAGGGGCCCCCTCACGGCCGAGAAACGAGGTGCGCCGCGTACGGGGGCCGATCGGCAGCAGCGGACGAGGCCCACCCGGAGCCTTCGTCCACTGCTCGACGAGCCAACCGCGCTTGCGGGCGATCGATGCCAGGCGGGTCTCGGGGTTGACCGCGACGGGGAACCCGACCGCCTCGAGCATGGGCAGGTCGCTTGCCGAATCGGCATACGCGACCGACTCCTCGAGGTTGAGGCCTTCAGCATCGGCATAGTCGGCCATGATCAGGGCGCGGGCCTCACCGGTCGGCGGAGCCTCGGTGAGCTCACCGGTGTAACGAGCGCCGTCGGGCGTCGTGCTCATGCGGGCGCAGATGATGTCGTCGAACAGCGGCGAAAGGTTGCGTTCGACGACGATGTCCAGAGCGCCGGTGATCAGCAGCGTGCGGTGACCGAGGCGGCGATGCTCGCGGACCCGACGGAAGCCGGCCGGGAAGCTCTTGGAGATGATGAGGTCACTCAGCAGTTGGACCGCGTCCTCGTCGAGTTGGCGCACGGGTGCACCCTCGTAGCGCCGGTAGAACGAGCGCAGGAAGTCACCCCGGTCACGACGGTCGAGCGCAAGCAGCGACGGCGCCTCGGCCAGGGCCTTGAGGGCGAAGCGCACGCGATCGCCCGGGCCCAATCGGCGCGTCGCCAGCCAGGCGTGGGACTCGACGACGTTGGAGGCGATGAGGGTGTTCTCCAGGTCGAACACGGCCAGGTGCCGTTCGGGGGCGAGCACTTGCTTGCGGAGACGCGTCGATCGTTGCTCGCCCGAGCGGCCGCTCGGAGCCATCTTGACGCGGGCGTGTTGCACGACCGAGGGAAGGTGGATGGTGTGGACGAACTCGTTCCAGTCGTAGACCCGGGGATCGAAGCAGAAAGCCGTCCGGTCCGCCTCGTCGAGGCTGTCCCAACGGGTGAGGAGGTTGTCGACCTGGAAGACGGCCTCGGTCTCGGTGTAGGCCCCGTACAGACGGACGTAGCCGAGCGCCCGGTCGATCTCCTCGCGCCTCTCCTCGAGCTTGGCCGACCACTGCGCCTGCGCGCCTCGCATCGGCAGCTTCGCCACGGCCCGCTCGGCGCGGGCAAGGGTCTTGACGCCGCGCTCGAGTTGACCCTGCACCCGACCACGTCCGGGAAAGGACCAGTCCGGCACCACGATCGGTTGGTCCTGCGCATCGTAGATGGGGTGCTCGGTGAACCAACTCTGCACGAGGTCGACGAGTTGGCGGTAGCGCAGCGGGTTGAGCGCTCCCGAGGAGATCTGCACCACGGTGGGCGGCGGCACGGGCTCACCTGCGGTGGCGACGGCGCACGCCCGCGCGGTGGCATCGATGACGGTGGCCACGACCATGTCGACGGGGATGACGTCGATGACACCTTCGGGGATGCCGGGGAACTCCTTGAGCAGGCCACGGGCATAGCTGATGATGACGGGCTCGGCCATGCGAAAGCCGCGGATCCAGCCCGGGTGCGGCTCGGCGAGCGCGGATTCGATGATGGAGGGACGCACGATGGTGACGGGCGTGTCGCCGCGATTGTCGAGCAGGGCCTGTTCGCCGAGCGCCTTGGTGTAGGCATAGGCGTCGGGCCACCCGAGCGAGCCGGCCCGACTGCGCCCTGCCTCCACCATCTGGTCGCCGACCCATTCCTCGCGCAGCTTCTCCGCCTTCGACGCGAGCAATGGCGTGCCTGCCGCTCCGAGCTCGGCCCGTGCCTCCGTGGCGAAATGCGCGAGGCGCTCGGGCATGCGACTGGCTGCCTCGGCATCGGCTCGCAGGCGCCGAGCCGCCGTGACCTCCGTGCGCCAGTTGACATCGGGGGTGAAGGGCTGATCGAAGACGGGCAACTCGGGCGCCCGACCCCGTCGGTTGCCGGCGACGTAACAGGTGGACACCGCGATGAGCGATGCCTTCGAGCCGATGCCGTGCAGCGTCTGCACGATGCGTGAGGGTCCGAGCAGGTTGACCTCGACGGCGGCGTCGAGTGGGGAGTCGAACGACACCGTTGCCGCCGAGTGCACCACCGCATGGCAGGTTCCGAGAACGGCTCGACCTTCGTCGTCGAGTGCGAGCCCGTCGGCGCCGACGTCGCCGCCGACGACGCGGATGCGACGAGCACACTCGGCATCGAAGTCGGCGCCCCACTCGAGGCGCAGTCGATCGAAGGCATCGTTGCGCAGGACCTCTCGCTCGATGCGGCGTTGCGCTGTCGTGCGCCGCCCCGGACGAACCAACAGGACCAACTCGCAGCCCGGAACGGCGCGCAGGAATCGCTCGACGAGGGCCGTGCCGAGGAAGCCCGTCGAGCCGGTGATAAAAATGCGTTGCCCACGAAGCGCTTCGGCGATCACCACCATTGTTTACCATCGACAGGCGCATCGCAGCGCGGTCATCGGTCGATCCCGTCGACGGGCGGAGGCCCGGACCCGTAGTGTTTCGTCTCATGGACCTACGACTCGACGGCAAGGTGGCGCTGGTCACCGGAGGATCACGTGGCATCGGGAAGGCAATCGCCGCGGCGTACGCCGCGGCAGGTGCTCGGGTGATGATCTCGTCGCGCAAGGCCGATGCGCTCGAGATCGCGGCGAAGGAGATGACGGGGGAGGTCACCTGGTTCGCCGCCAACGTGGGAGAGCCCGATCAGGCCCAGGCATGCATCGGCGCATGCATCGAGCGACTCGGGGGCCTCGACATCCTGGTGAACAACGCCGCGACCAATCCCTACATGGGTCCGTTGATGAACATCGACCGCTCACGCGCCGAGAAGACCGTGCAGGTCAATCAGTTCGCGGTGCTGGCGTGGAGCCAGCTTGCCTGGGAGGCGGCCATGAGGGACCACGGCGGATCGATCATCAACCTCGCTTCGATCGGCGGCATGGCCACCGAGCCGATGATCGGGTACTACAACGTCACGAAGGCCGCCGTGATCCATCTCACCAAGCAGATGGCGGCCGAGCTGGCGCCGAAGGTCCGCGTCAACGCCATCGCACCGGGTCTCGTGAAGACCGATTTCGCCCGGGCCCTTTGGCAGCCGGCCGAGGAGGCCATCGCTGCGCACACGCCGTTGAAGCGTCTCGGTGAGCCCGAGGACATCGCCGCCGCCGCCCTCTTCCTGGCGAGCGAGGCTGCCTCGTGGATCACCGGCCACACCCTCGTCGTCGACGGCGGCGCCCTCATCCACACCGGGCTGTAGCCAGCGGCCCGAATGTGTAGCATCCGGTGATGAGCGCCTCCGAGTCAAGCGACGATGCCGTTCCCACCATCACGGTGGCGCCGAACGGCCCACTGATCGTCAAGGGCGGCCCTCCCCTCTACCGGCGTCGTCCGGTGAACAGTGAGCACGGCGAGCCGCTGACGTGGCAGACCACCGAGCGGATCGAGACCGACGGCCTCTACGGGCTCTGTCGATGCGGGCATTCGGAGAACAAGCCATTTTGTGACGGAACCCATGCCAAGGTCGACTTTGTCGCCGCCGACACGGCTACGGGCGCCTACGACGATCGATCCAAGGTGCTGGGAGGCACGGGCATCGAGGTGAGCGACGACCGCTCCATCTGTGCGCATGCGGGGTTCTGCGGGAACCGGGCGACCAACGTCTGGAAGATGGTTCGGGAAACCGAGGACTCGACGGTGCGTGCCCAGGTGATCGCCATGGTCGAGCGATGCCCGTCGGGAGCGCTCAGCTATCGCATCGATGAGGCCGTCGTGGAGCCACTGCTGCCCGATGCGATCACCGCCATCGACGACGGCCCCCTGTGGGTGACGGGCAACCTGAGAGTCACCTCGTCGGACGGCAGCGTCATCGAAACCCGCAATCGCGTCACGCTGTGCCGCTGCGGCGCATCGGCCAACAAGCCGTTGTGCGATGGGGCCCACGCCGAGGCGGGATTCTCGGATTCCTTCAGGGACTGAGCGGCCGGCGCCTGGAACGTGAAGCCGTGTCGACCCCCTGGGGCGGTCGGCGCCGCTAATCCCCAGGGGACGCGGGCGCGTCGAGGAGGTTGCGTCGGAGCTTGCCGATGGCGGTGCGGGGCAGCCGCTGGCGCAGCACCAACTCCCTGGGGGCTGCATAGGCGGGAAGCTCGGCCTTGACCCGGTCGCGAAGCTCATCGAGGGTTGGTGGCCGATCGGGGTCGGCAGGGATGACGAAGGCGACGACCCGGTTGCCCCAGATCTTGTCGGGACGTCCCGAGACGCCAACGTCGCCAACCTTGGGGTGCCGTCGCAGCACCGCCTCGACCGACTCGGGCCAGACCTTCTCACCGCCGCTGACGATGACATCGCCCATGCGTCCGATGACGCTGATCCGACCGGTCCCCTCGTCAACCGAGCCCGCGTCACCCGTGTGGAGCCATCCGGCCGCGTCCACGATTGGCACATCCCTTCCCTGGTCGCGATAGCACCGTCCGATCATCGGCGCCCGAATCCAGAGCTCGCAGTCCACGTCCTTGATCTCGACTCCTTCGAGCGGTGTCCGGTCGTAGACCACCCCGCTGCCGGTCTCGGTCATGCCGTAGGTCGTCACGACGTTGGTCGCACGCACGTCCGGAGGAGCGGAGCCACCGAGCAGGACGACTCGGAACCGGGATGCGTCGACGCGGCCGAGAGCGGTGGTGACCAACGAGACAAGCGTCGCGCCCCGGCGCGATGCCTCCTCGACGGCGGCAGCGTGGAACCCGGCGTGGACGGTCAACGGGGTGTCGGTGACCAGTGCCCGGGTGACAACGGAAAGACCGCCGACGTGGGCCAGAGGCAGGCAGGCCAGCCAATGGTCGCGGGCCGGGTCGACCCCGAGTCGATCGCTCGTGGCGACGGCGGACGCCCGCACGGCGTCGTGGGTCAGCACAACGCCCTTTGGGGTTCCGGTGGTGCCACTGGTTGCCACGACCAGCGCGTCGCCGGGCTCGGTCGCCACGGCGCCGTCGCGTTTCGTCGCGACGCCGTCGGCGTCGATGAGGACCGCCGGGCGCACGCTCGCCAGCAAGGCGTCGAGTGCAGGCCTCGGCAACCGGGTATCGAGCGGAAGCAGCGCATCGCCGGCATCCCACACGCGCCGGACGAGGTCGACGAACTCCGGTCCGGCAGCCGTCGTTGCAACGAGTCGGGGCATCTCAGTGTCCGGCGGCCTTGGCCTCGACCCAGGGCTCGATCTCGATGTCGAAGCCGAGCCGCAGCGCGGTTGCACGGTACTCGTTGATCTCGATGCTCTGGTTGCGCTTCATCACCCCGGCCAGCGCTCGAACATCGCCATCCTTGGCGTGCTCGGCGGCGTAGCCCGCCATGTGCAGGCCGCCGCGATGGTGCTCGGCCATGAGATCGAGGAAGAGCGCGTCGGCGGCCGCACCCTTTGTCTCCCGAAGTTGGTCCAATTGCCTCTTTGTCGCCATGCCGGGCATGGCGTCGGCGGGAGTCGCCATGCCCATCCACTTCATGGCGGTCGGGCCCCGGTCCTGACGAACCATGTCCCAGTCCGCGAGCTGCTCGTCCATGCGCCCGATCTCGTACTGCTGGAAGATCACCACCTCCTGGGCGAATCCCCTCACGACCGGGCTCTCACCGTTGGCGAGCTCGAGGAGGGCCATCTCCACGGCCTGTTCGTGGTGGGCGATCATGTCCAGGCAAAAGCCGGCATCGACCGAGTTCGCGTCGGCCGGTCGATCGGCGATGAACCAGCCGAAGGCCCCGCCAAGCCAGGCGAAGGCGACGACGAACGCGACGACGAGAGGCCACGAGAGCCCCGACCGACGATCATGCGCTTCTGTTTCGGGCTGATCGGTCACTGCCCCTGCGTCATCGTCCCCGGTATCGGTCATGGGGGCATTGTCGCGCGCATCCACGCGGGATGGTCCCGGGGAGACCCTGTCAGGCCCAGAGCGATGCGATTGGCAACGCCCAGATCTGCTCGGCCAGTCGGAACGCCCGGGGCCCGGTGTGGAAGACGACGCCTGCGACGAAGCGGTCGCCCATCTGATCGCGAAGCCACATGAGGTGGCGCGCCATGGCAGGCGTCGGCGACGCGTGCGCCTTGATCTCGATGCCGACGACACCCCCGCCCGGACCTTCGAGAACGAGATCAACCTCGTGGCGCCCGTCGACCTGACGGAGATGGAACATCGATGACGACGCTTCGGCGACGGCGATCTCGGCGCGAAGTTGGGCCACGACAAAGGTGTCGAGGAGTGCGCCGACGAGTCGGCCATCGCGCACGACACTGCGAGCATCGACTCGCCACAGGGGGCCGAGCAGCCCTGGTTCCACGACGTAGCGCTTCGGCGTCCTGGTCAGCCGACGGAGTCGATTCGAGCTGAACGCGGGTATTCGCTCGGTGACGAAGAGCAGTTCGAGCAGGTTGTCGTAGGCAAGGGCGGTCATCCTGCTCACGCCGGCGGCGTCGTAGAGCGTCTTGTGAGCCACGACCTCGGCGGTGTTGGCGGCGAGGGCGGTGAGGTAGGAGCGCAGGCGCTGGGGGTCGCGCTCGTGACCTGCGAACGGAGCGTCCCGACGGACGACCTGTTCGATGTAGGCGGCCATCCAAGCCCTTCGAGCACGTTCGCTGTGTCGTCCGACGAGGTCGGGGAATCCACCGTCGAGGGCGAGATCCACGTAGTCCCGAACGTCCAGGGGTTTGGTTGGCATCCTCAGACCATCAAGATCGGCGTTGAAGCAACGGTCGACAATCGATCGGCGATCGACAAACCCAAGCCGCTCACGAACATTCATCGGCCAGACCGGAACCCGCACGATTCTGCCGGTCGCAGGCCATCCCTGCGCCTGGAGATCGGCCTGTGACGACCCGGTGAGGAGAAAGCGGCCATTTCCGGCGGTTGTGTCGACGCTGCGTTTCACCGCCCCGAGCACCGAGGGAACAACTTGCCACTCGTCGATCAGCACGGGTGGGTCACCTTCGGCGAGCACGGCATCAGGGTGGTTGTCGACTGCGGCGGCGACCGCCGGCAGGTCGAGGCGAAGAGCGGTTCCTGCACGGCGCAAGGCAGTCGTGGTCTTTCCCGAAGCTCGAGGACCGACGAGCAGCACCGCAGGTAGCGCCATGAGGAGCTCATCGAGAAGCGACTCGACCAGTCTCGGACGATACGGCTTTTCCATGGCCTGATGCTAGCGGTTTACCACATTGATATCTAGCGTTTTACCACCTCTGGGGTTAGCGATTTGCAACGGTCCAGCAGGACCGCCGACCCGTCAAACCGTCGTGAGCACCAGAACCCGCTGCGGCACGCGAACCTGCTCGGCCAGTTGGAACGCCCAGGCCCTCTGCTCCCATCGCCATTGCCGGCAGTCGTCCAATTTTGCGGGGTTGCGCAAAAGCTCCGTTTGGCTTGCTGTTCCTGCATGGCGCCTGCTAGAAACACTGACTTGCACCGCACGTATTGACCACGCGCGACACGTACCGGTCCGGGCAAGGCTGGGGCGAGGGGGGCACGGCAACCGCATGACCTTCACCCCGCTGCCGCCTGTCTCCTCAGCAGCGACCCGCGCGCTGGTGGCCCTCAACGGCGCTCTGTTGTCGATCGGGTCTGTGTACTTCGCGGTCGTGGTGCTTGGTGCTCTGCTCTTGTTGCTGAGCTGGGCCACATCCGACTGCACACGCGCGATGTTGCGATTCGCCGACGTCACGACCCGGAGGGATCGCCTGCGGGTGTTTCTGCCGACTGCCACCATCACGTTCCTGGGCGTTGCCATCGGGCTTGCCGATGCCGCTTCGTCGGCTGCCTCCAGCCCTGTCACCGCTGTTCTGGCTCGCGCCGGTGTCGGCTCGCACGGGCGGCTGGTCGTCCAGCACCGGGACTATGTGCTGAACAACCACGGTGGGCTCTCTTCCGACACGGTCGATGATTTCATTCGATCGTCCAATGGAACGTTGACCCCTGGAACGTTGACCCCGCTTCGATTCGCCCTGGGCACGATCTCCTACCCGCAGGGGAATCTCATTGCCCCGTCGTCGGCGATCGTGACGGTCCCGGCGCGTGTGTTGCCACCTGAGCTGACCGGGGACATCGACGCGCCGTGTGATCGTTCGGTGCCGGTGATCGTGGGTGATCAGGCCCGGCTGGGGGTTGGCGCATTGATCGATATTGACGGTCGTCGAGCGGTGGTCGCCGGCTTCGACTCCCAGCTGGCGGGGTTGGGCCGCCTGCTCGTGCTCGGGTCCAATGAACAGCTCGGGCGCTGCGCGTTCCCGGAGAAGGCGTACACCCTGGTAGCGGGCCCTGCGGATGAGGCCGGCTCCTTGATGCGGGCGGTCACACGGAACGGAGGCCAGGCGGAGCTGACAGACGCCCGGCAACTGGTGGAGGTCTACGACGATTTCTGGCAGGGCACGGTGGCCCCGCCGGAGATGAATCTCTTCCTTCAGATCCTCTTGGTTGCCGTTCTGGGCAGCATCTACACCTCGAGGACCAGGAGCCTGCAGCTTCAGGAGCTGCGGGCAAGCCTGTCTGCTCGGGGTGTCCCTGTGCGCGTCATCGGCCGAGCATCGCTGTTGTGCCTGATTCGAGACGCCCTGCTTGCGGCGCTGCTCGCGATCGTGCCGTTCTCACTGCTCACAGCAGCGACGAACTCCACGCAGTTCGGCATTGCGCTGCCCGTCGGCGTCTCCGGTCTCGGTGCAGGGCTGCTGGCCGGACACGCAGCCATGTTGCTGGGTCATCTGCTGGGGGAACGCCCGGTTGCACGTCGGCTGGATCTTGCAGGCGAGCTGCGGAAGGCAATCTGATGGCAATGCCATCGTCGGGTTCGCGGGCGATCGAGATCAAGGCGGTGACGATTGACGTCGAGATCGGCCGAGGTCGAACGCTGAGCAGCCTGCGTCTCCTCGAAGACGCCTGCATGCATGTCAACCGTGGCGAACACGTTGCCTTGAGCGGTCCGTCCGGCTCGGGGAAGACCACGCTGCTCCAGGCCATTGCAGGCATTCTGCCGACGCGCTCGAAGGCAAAAGGCGAGATCTTCGTCGGCGCCACTCGCGTGCTTCCATCGGGGCGGCGTGAAACCGAAGAGCTTCGTGCGACGCGGCTGGGCTATGTCGCTCAACATCCTGCGGTATTCGGTCGGCTCACTGTCGCCGAAAACGTCGGGTACGCGAGCCGCCTGCTCGGGCGCAAGGTCGACCGGTCAGCGATTGCCCTTGCCCTCGAGCAGACAGGGCTTCGAATCGACCCCGACCGCGTGGCGGCGGGGTTGTCCGGTGGTGAACAGAAGCGACTCGCCCTGGCATCGGCACTGCTCGGCCCAACCGCTCCGGAGGTCCTCCTCCTCGACGAACCAACAGCCGGTCTGCATGTCGAGGATCGAGCCGGCCTGAATGACCTGCTCAGCCGGCTTGCTGCTCAGGGGACGGCGGTCCTTGTCGCCACACATGAAGACACATCGGCGCAGCGTCGCATCGCCATGGCAGATGGCCACATCCTGCGTAGCTCGGGAGTCTGACATCACGGGGCTGATGGGACGTTGCAGGAGTTGCACGGCCAACACCCTGACGGCCAACACCCTGACGGCCAACACCGTGCACGCCGTGTCGTCTCACGGGGTGCCCTGTCCGTGTTCATGTGACTCCTCGAGACCTACGTGGCCGTGAAGGTTGCGACGACCGTGGCCGCGGGCCCGTTCCCGTTGACCGTCGCGGTGATCGTGTACGTCCCCTTGGTGGAGGGAACCACGAAGGCCTTGGGAATGAGTAGCAGCAGCGTCCTGCCCATCATGTCGTAGGGTTTCGCGGTCGCGGTCCTGCTCCCGCCCGGAAACACGTAGTCCACGCTCGTGCCGGTCGTCTCGGCAAAGACGTAGATCTTGGAACCGGCGGGGAAGCTCGAGCCGTCGAGTGGCCGGGGGGACGATCTCGTGCTGCTGCCGGAGACCTGGACGGTCAGGCGTTCGGCGGGCACCACGGCGGAGTCGGCGACCGAACCGGCATCGAGGACCGGCATGGTCGTTGTCGTGCCCGCATCCGGGCTGGAAGGATCGGGCGTCGAATCCGTTCCGGGATCGGCCCCGGGGTCGAGTAATGGCTGAGTGGTTGTTGTCGTTCCTGGTTCCGTCGTTGGAACCTCGCCAACAGGGGTGGTCGTGGTAGACGTTCCCGGGTCGGTTGTCGGCAACCGGTCGGACGGATCGACCCCTGTGGCGGCTCCATCCTGCCCTGACGCTTCATCCGCTTCGGGAGTTGCCGTTTCCGGCCCGGCCTGGCCCGGTGGCAGGGCCTCGCCCGCCGACGCCGCCTGCAACACCACCGACCCCGAGCCGGCGGTGGAGGTCAGGACAGGGCTCGAAAGCGTGATGCCGGCCACCAATGCGGCGGCGGCTGCTGTTGCGGGCATCAAGGCGGAGCTGAACGCAG
>JACOTK010000014.1 GCA_016178435.1 Actinomycetota bacterium | reverse complement strand
CAACCTCTCGCCACGTGGCTACCGACTGCTCTCGAAGGTCCCGAGACTGCCGGAGGCGGTGATCGATGCGATCGTCGAGCGATTCGGCCATCTCCAGAAGATCATGCGCGCGACGGTCTCCGACCTGGACGAGGTCAAGGATGTCGGTGAGGTTCGGGCCCGTGCCATCAAGGAAGGCCTGTCCCGGCTCGCCGAGGCCAGCATCCTCGACCGCTACACCTGAGGTTCGGTGGCATGCGACTCCTCCTGCCCTCCGGCACCCCGTGCGAATTGGCGCTGCCGCCGCCCGACAGCGCGCCGGGTGGGCGCGGCGTCGTGGTGGCACCTGACATTTTCGGGCTTCGGCCGTTGTTCGACGACCTGGGCTCGCATCTCGCGTCGATCCATGGTTGGACCGTCTGTGCGGTTGAGCCGTTCCCCGATCCCGGGGATCTGAGCCTGGACGATCGCTTTGCCGAGATGAGCCGGATCGACGATTCCGACTACCTGGGTGATGTGGAGGCGGCGGCCGAGTTGGTGGCGGGGTACGGGCCCACCCGGATCGGCGTCATCGGGTTCTGCATGGGGGGGATGTACGCACTGAAGGCTGCGGGACTGGGGTGCTTCGATCGGGTAGTGGCCTTCTACGGGATGATCCGCGTGCCCGAGCAATGGAAGGGGCCCGGACAGGGCGAACCGCTGGACGCCGTTGCCAAGCCCGGGGCGTCCGAGGTGATGGCCATCATCGGTGGCATGGACCATTGGACCCCGCCGGCCGATGTCGATGCTCTGCAGGCCATGGGTGCCCAGGTCGTTCGCTACCCCGAGGCAGACCACGGGTTTGTACACGATCCGTCCCGTCCGACACACCGTGCCGAGGACGCAGCGGACGCATGGAAGCGGGTTGAGGCCTTCCTGAATACCTGACGCCGAGCGCGGATTGTTGCGTTTTCCTTTGGCGTACGCTTGCGGCGATGCCCGGAATGCCGCGCTCCGGACGGCTCGCTCGAGTCTCGAAGGATTGCCTCATGCGTCGAGGGCAGACGACGCAGCTACAAAAGTGAACTTCGCAGCACCTGAAGAAGTAGAGACCAGGGCGCCTCGCCCTTTGCGTTCGGTGCTGCAGCGACGAATTCATCCAGCGTAGCGGCGAGCCCTGTCGACACGGTTGTCAAAGGGAGTCTGCATTCCGGCGAGCGGATCAGTCCGAGCCGCCACAGGCAGTACTTCAGTGGCATCGGGTTCGACTCGGCGAACAGGGTCGGGATGATCGGGCTGATGCTTCGCCAGATCTCCCGCGCGCGTGTGAGCTCGTCTTTGTCGATCGCTGCAGCGACCTCAACGAATGTCTTTGTCGCAATGTGCGAGGCGGCGAGAATGCCACCCGCAGCTCCGTTGGCAAGGCTTGTGAAATACAACGAGTCTTCACCGGTCAGTACAGCCAGCTCTTCCGGTGCCCTTTGCAACAGGTCGAGGCTTTGCATGATGTTGCCCGTCGAATCTTTTACCGCACGCACGTTCGGCATGCTCTCGACAATCTCGAACAAAGCGTCGTTTGGCAGATTAATTCCCGTTCGATAGGGCACGTTGTAAGCGATAATGGTCCTACCGGTGGATCCGGCGACTACCCGAAAATGTTCGATCAGCCCGTCGATGGACGGACGGTTGTAGTACGGAGTAACGAGCAGGTAGCCGGCCACGGGGAGCAGGTCGAACGACTCGATTGTATGAGCGACATCTCGCGTAGAGTTCCCCCCGATTCCAACGTAGATAGGAAGGGAGCCTCCGATCATATCGATGACAGCTTCCACAATCGTCTTCTGCTCCGAAGCGTCGACGGTTGGGCTCTCGCCCGTCGTGCCGAGGAGGACAATGCCGGCGATTCCGGTGCCGGCGTAGTGGGCGACAAGTCGCTCAAGGGACTGCAGATCCACATAACCGTCGTAGAACGGCGTGACGAGCGGGAGGTAGACGCCGTTCATCTTGCCCATGCACGAATCTCCTTTATTTAACCACGCCACTCGTATCGATGACGTGCCTGCCAGGGTCATAAGCCTAGCAGGCAGCGCAAACGTAACTTAAAGTCCCCGCGTTGACTGATTCATAAGAAATGCCCGCGCAGCCCCATCGGAAGGTGTCAATAGGGTTTTGCCGATTTGTTGTGGCTAGTTGGGCGGTGCTACTTGACTTGTAGTGAGGGTGGGTTGATCCAGACCGGGGTGGGTTGACGGGGCGCTCGGGGATGCCCCTTGGGGGAACCCTTCCTGATGGCATGCGGTGTCGAGCACGGCTGGGGGTGTCGAACCGGGCCGGCCGGCTTCGAGGAACAGGTCGGTGAACTTGTCGAACGCAGCATTCGCGAGCTTGTCGTGCATCCGCGCCTCGAGTCGGGCTCGCTCGTTGGGACTGGCCGGGTCTCGGTCTCCGAGCCATCGACGTACCTACCACTCGCGGGTGAAGTCCCCCGATGGTGTTCGAGCCGGCCGATGAGTCGCCGCAATGAGAGCGTCTGTTTGTCGTCGTCCACCTGCCGACGAATGGCCATTACCTGCGAATCGACGTACATCCGGTGGAAGACCTCGCGGAAGACGTGGGTATCCGGATGGTGCTGACCGTCGAGCATCACCATGAACTCGTCGTGGAGCCGGCGATGGTGTTGGATGTCGTCGATCTGCGACTTGAGGCTTTCGAGCCAGATTCCGTCCCAGTCGTCCAGCAGTTCATCGATCGTCTTGCCGTCGGTCACGGCTCGCTCACTGGCTCGGACCCACCGGTTCGATCTGTGCAGAACTTCAGCCTCGTTGCGGGGTGAGGCCGCCTGTGGCCGAGCCGGCGCGGGACGATCCGGCGGAGCGGTGTGGGTGTCACCGGCCGGGCCGGCGAGTTGGCGCTCGAGCGCGGTGAAGGCGTCGATGATGGCCGGTGCCTCGAATGCACGGTTGCGCCGGCCGACTCGTCGTTGACGAACGCGCACAGGTCCTCGAGCAACCTCGCAACATGACCCGGTGGAGGCGGTACGAACGCAGCAGAGCAGGGCTTGAAGCTTCGCGTCGAGACTGTGCGATGATCGCATCGAAAAGGTGTCCTCCGACCTGGGGGCTATGGCTGCTTTCGCAACTGCTGTTCTCCCAGGTCAGGTCACCTGTTCCGCGGATGCGCGACCTTCACACCACCAGGCTGATCGGTGGATCAGGAGCTTACCGGGCGCGACGCTCGAGCTGTTCCCGGTCGGTGATCCGATAGCGCCGCTCGGTCTGCTCCAGCCAGCCGAGGCTGACGAACGACGAGATGGCCTTGTTGACCCGCTCCCGGGACGCACCTACCATGCCGGCGAGCTCTTCCTGGGTGATGGGGAGCTGGAACTCCTCGGCGTCACCCGCCAGTTCGAGCAGGCGCTTTGCGGTGCGGCCGGTCACGTCCAGAAAGACCGAGTCGGCGAGCACCTCGTCCATGGAACGAAGACGGCGGGCCAGCAACTCCACCACGCCCCAAAGCAACTCGGGACGTGCGTGCAACAGATCGAGCAACGGTGCATACGGGACGGCATAGATCGTGCTGACCTCGAGCGATCGAGCCTCGGCGGAGCGACCCAGATTGTCGAAGAGGCTCATCTCGCCGAAGAGATCGCCTCGCTCCATCAGCGCGAGCAGCGAGGATCGCCCGTCGGGTGACTTGTTGGCAATCGCGATGCGTCCGGACTCGACGACGAAAAGTTCGCCGGCGGCATCGCCCTCGTCGAAGACGACGTCACCTCGGCGAAGTGTCCGCCGGTCGATGATCTGGAGAACGGTCTCGAGGCCCTCGTCGCTGAGGGCTCGGAAAAAATCGGCATCGGCTACAAGACTGCGATCCACCATCGCTCGGCGATGCTACTTGGTCGACGCCCAATGTCGGTTGATGCCAATCGGTTCGCCTGAGCCTCTCCGAAACCCGTACGATGGACCTTCGCAGGTTTCTCGATGAGTGGGAGTCGCATGTCGTTCGATGTCGGAGACAAGGTTGTGTATCCGCACCATGGTGCGGCCGTGATCGAACGACGAGAGCGGAAACATGCGTTTGGTGAGGAGCGGGAGTATCTCGTCCTCAAGCTGGCATACGGCGAGCTGACGCTCATGGTTCCGGCCGACAACACCGACGAAGTGGGCCTCCGCGAGGTCATCAACGACGAAGAGGTGGAAGAGGTGTTCGCCGTCCTTCGCAAGAAGGAGGCTCGCATGCCGACCAACTGGTCCCGTCGCTTCAAGAACCATGTCGAAAAGCTCAAGTCCGGTGACATCTACCAGGTGGCCGAGGTCGTACGCAACCTGTCGTTGCGCGAGAAGGACAAGGGATTGTCCGCGGGCGAGAAGCGAATGCTCAGCAAGGCCCGGCAGATTCTTGTTTCCGAGCTGACCTTTGCGATCGGCGTCAGCGAGGAAGAGGCCGAGGGCAAGCTCAACGAAGCACTCGTCTAGGTCTCCATCCAGGGGCCTCGGCCCGGGCATCCGGCCCGCACGTTCAGTGCCGGCCGCTTCCTGCCGATAGAACCATATGAGCGTTTTCGGCGCCCCCCACGCACCGGTCTCCATGTCGAAGACCACCATTTCCGACGCGCCGTCCCCCGTTCGCATTCCCTCAGAGGTGTTCGTCGAGATCGCCCGACTGTTCATCGTCGCCGCAGCCACACTGGCGGGGCATCGCCTCACCCTCGACGAGACAGCCGACCGGGCGCCGATCACTGCGGTGGTGGGCACGGTTCTCGGGGCGTGCACGGGATACGTGATCGGTGGCGTGGTGGGCCGATGGCTTCGTCGCACGATGGGGATCTTCGAGCGGGCCGTTGACCGCATTCCTGCTCACGTGCTTTTCATGGGCGTGCTCGGCGGGATGGCCCTGGGTGGCTTCGGAGGGTTGTTGGGCCTCCCCGTCGCGAAGATGCTCCACGGTGGGTGGGGGTGGCCGATCCTCGGCATGTTGGCATGGATCGGTGTCTACGTGGGCTTCCAGATCGGCTCGCGCAAGGCCGAGGAGTTGCTGCAGCTCGTGTCATCGCATGGTGGAAGCCTGACGGCCGGACGCTCGTACGCCTCGAGCTTCTCGAGGGCCGATGTCGGTGACGGTGAGGTGAGCGAGCATGTGCCCCTGGTCCTGGTGGATTCGAGCGTCGCGATCGACGGGCGGCTGATCCCGCTGGCGTCGAGCGGCTTTCTGCCGGGTGTGTTGGCCGTGCCCCGGTTCGTTCTCGACGAGCTGCAGGGGTTGGCCGATGCGGCCGACCCCAATCGCCGCCGTCGGGGAAGGCGGGCCCTCGAGGCGATTCGCGCGTTGCACGAGGACCCGGAACGGTCCTTGATCATGCTCGATGACGAGGTTCCCGAGCGTGAAGAGGTTGACGCCAAGCTGGTGGAATTGGCCCGCCGCAGTGGCTCGTTGTTGCTCACCGTCGACATGAACCTCCGGAAGGTCGCCGAGCTGCAGGGGGTCAGCTGCCTCG
>JACOTK010000013.1 GCA_016178435.1 Actinomycetota bacterium | reverse complement strand
CGGAATCATCGACTCACCGCTTCGGCCGTGGCTCGGGTACTTCATGCTGATCGAGGACAACGACGCATGGAATCGACGCTCAGCACCCCGCTGCCCAGGTAACACCACCCAACTACCCACCAACAAATCGGCAAAACCCTATTGACACCTTCCGTGCTGTGTCATAGTGCGACATATCGTAGGCCAATGAAAGGACCCACAGAATGGCTGTTCGGCATCGACTCGGACATCTCGGATTCGTCCTTGCGCTTTCTACTCTTCTCATTTCAACCCCAGCCGTCGCCTCTCAACAACCTCTAAGTGGCGATCAGAAGCTGGCTGACGCCATTGAACAGATTCCGGTGCTTTCTGACGCTGCCGAGCTAGCCAAGCTGCGAGACCTTAGTTCCGTGGACCCGGGAAAGGTGTATGACGCTAGCGATCTCCAGAAATATGGCTACTTTGGTGAGGCGCCGCCCGTAGTTCAGCCTCTTGCTACGTCTGGCTGGATTACCGCGGGCAACTGTGTTTACGCGCAAGCCGTCGACAACCCACACTGGTCGGACAACTACACGACCATCTCGGTGCACGGGTGGTGGCTCAAACTGTCGGGTAGCACCTGTCCGACGTACGCGAATGTCGACACCCACTTGCAAGCGTATTATTGCAATGCGTATGGCTGTTCCTTTGTGACGATCGCTTCAGATAGCCGTGACGTGCAAGCTGGCGGGGGCGGGGGCAGACGCGGGAATGCACGAAGCGGGTGCAGCAGTTCGAACCTTATCAGCTATCGTGGCGCCGCCGACGTTGACCTCATCGGCCAGAGCGACCCAGGCGGCTGGACCTACTCCCCCCATGTCGGACTCAACTGCTACCCCGCCTGAAGCTGTGGAAAGCGGAGGCGTCGTCGGACTGATCGCCATGTGTGACTGGGCGGAGCTGCAACCCAGCTCGCCAAGGGAGTACCGATTCGAAGTACGCGAGATGGCGCTGCTCGACAACGGTGACCTCGTAGTTCTGCGCGACGACCTCGGGTGGACGATAGGCTTTGTTGGTTCGGAAGGACCGCCTGAACTCCAGGGCGTCTTGACGACAGTCGGGCATGTGGTCCTACCCGATGAGGACAGTCACAATCCAGAACCACATCCGTGGGAGTGGTTGGCGCAGTTGGCTGCGGCCCGTGGGATTTCGGTGACGCCGCAGCAGCTCAGAGATGTGCCCTATCGGATGTATCTGTCTGACAGGGTGATCAAACTGTGCGCGCACCTAGCCGAACCTGGTTCGTGACGTTTGCTTGCCGTCAACAATGCCAGGGCGATACGGGCCCTTCTTCATTTCCAGGTGCGGCAACTCCTTGGGCTTCGGCCCAGGACATCGCGTTCATTCTGCCCAACATGCCCGTGTCCGTACCGTCGCTCGACGTGATGTGGGAGCAATGGTCGGTCGAAGAGCGTGACCTATGGGAACGACCGAAACACCGCAGATAGCGAAACCCCTGTTACACGTTGAAACGAAACTCCATCACGTCGCCGTCGGCAACCTCGTAGTCCTTGCCCTCGATGCGGAGCTTGCCGACGTCGCGGGCCGCGGACCACGAACCCAACTCGAGCAACTCATCCCAGCGAACACACTCGGCCTTGATGAAGCCCCGCTGGAAGTCGGTGTGAATCACGCCGGCACACTCGGGCGCCTTGGCGCCGGCTCGAAACGTCCAGGCCCGGGATTCCTTCTCCCCTGTCGTGAAGAACGTGCGACGCCCGAGCGCGGCATACGCCGAGCGCAGCAAACGAGGTAAGGCCCCTTCGCCCAAGCCCAGCTCGGCCAACATCTCGGCGTGCTCCTCGACGGGGAGCTGTGCAGCCTCCGCCTCGAGTTGCACGCAGATGGGCAACACCTCCACGCCAGGGCCGAACGCATCCACCACGGGCTTCGTCAGTGCCTCGGCATCGTCGAGCTGGTCGTCACCGATGTTGACCACCACCAGAACGGGCTTGTTGGTCAACAGAAACCAGGGCGCCAACAACGTCCGCACCTCGGCACTCAACCCTGATCGGTACAGGGGGGTCCCCTCGCTCAGGCATTCGAGCGCTGCATCGAGTGCCTCGACCTCGGCCACGAGCGTCTTGTCCAGACGCGACGCCTTGCGGTGCCGCTCGACCCGTCCCTCGATGCTCGCAAGGTCGGCGAGCGCCAACTCGGTCTCCACCGTGCCCAGGTGCTCGAGCGGATCGGTCGGACCCATCACGTCCGCGTCGGTGAAGGCCCGAAGCACGAAGACCACGGCATCGACCTCGCGAATGTGGGCAAGGAAGCGGTTTCCAAGTCCTTCGCCCGTGCTCGCACCCTCGACCAGGCCGCCGATGTCGACAAACTCGACGGTGGCGGGAACCACCTTCTCCGATCTCGACATCGCGGCGAGGCGATCGAGGCGGCTGTCGGGCACTCTCGCCATGCCCACGTTCGGATCGACCGTGGCAAACGGGTAGGCCGCAGCAAGGGCCGTACCGCGGGACAGGGCGTTGAAGAGTGAGGATTTCCCGGCGTTGGGAAGGCCGACGAAGCCGAAACGTTCCATGTGCCCCCACCGTAGCGGTCCACCGCCTCGCCGCCGGTGCCGCCTAGGCGGTAGCCTCGTAGGCATGTCGAAGAAGACCGATAAGCGCAAGATGAAGGCCCGCAAGTGCAAGGCCAACCACGGCACCAAGCCCAACGCCGGCCGGGGCTGACCCTTCAGCCCTGTACGAACCGGCCGAATCGGTCCCGGTCATGGGCCATGCAGCAACCATCTCGGTGCTCGACATTGCCGACGACCCACAACGCTGGCACGACGCCGGCTTCACCGTCGGTGAGGACGGCGCCTGTCAGGTCGGCACGGTACGCCTGCAACTGAGCGTCGTCGAGGGCGCAAGAGGCGTCCAGGGATGGACCGTGTGCACCGACACCTGCCCGGCCGGTGAACGCCGGTTCAACGGCCTTCCCACAACGGTGGTTGCGCCTTCGGTCGATTTCCCCTCCTCCACCGCCGGCGCCGGCGCTGCGCCGCTGCACGCCAATGGCACTCGGAGCATCGATCACCTGGTGGTCTTCTCACCGAGTCTCGACGTCACGGTCGCCGCGCTCGGCGATCTCGGTCTCGAGCCGCGTCGCACACGTCAACACGAGGCGTTCGGCCAACCCATGCGACAGGTGTTCTTTCGCATGGGCGAGGTCGTGCTCGAGCTGGTGGGTCCCGATAAGGACGGCGGCGGGGGGGATGCCCGTTTCTTCGGACTTGCCTTCACGGTCGCCGACCTCGATGCAACGGCCCGCTACCTCGGCGAGCAGATCGGGCGGGTCAAGAAGGCCGTGCAGCCGGGTCGTTCCATCGCCACGCTGCGCAGGACCGCCGGGTTGGAAACCGCCGTCGCGTTCATGACACCCGACGCCCCGCGACCACCAACCTGACCGCTAACGTCACCTCGGCATGCTCGACCACGTCTTCACCGATGCCATTGGAGCCCTGCGCGACGCGCTCGAGGCAGCACTTCTGGAACGTCAGGCCTTCGAGGAGCGATTCCAGGTCGACATCCTGCTGGGTGACGTCACCTGGGAGACGAGCTATGGGTTGCCCGGCGAGGGCTCCCCGCCGCGGATTCTTGCCGACATCAGCCTCG
>JACOTK010000026.1 GCA_016178435.1 Actinomycetota bacterium | reverse complement strand
GTCACCGGCGAGCCGCCGCCTGTTGGGGTCGCGGTCGCGGCGAAGCCCGAGACTGCCGGGTCGGAACCCGCGGGCTGGGTGAAGGTCGCCGTCAGCGACCCATCCGCGGGGGCCAACGTGGTGAGCGTCGGAGCATCGGGAAGCGCTCCCTGCGCCCAGCTCACCTGGGCTGCGCCGCCGGCCGGGTTGGGGCTGAAGGTCATCTTCACGTTCCAGTACCGGTCGAGCTGCGTGGCCGAGGGCGGGCCAAGCGTGCAGGCAACACCGACGTTGTAGGCGCCCGCCGGAATATCACCCGGAGCGAAGACCTCAAAGTTGAACTGGGGAATGCCGAGGATCAGTCCCGGACCGCCCGCCGTGTCCGCAAGGGCGGTCAGCTGGTTGGTCACCGAGCCACTGGTGGAGGCACTGAACAACGGCTGGCGGAAGGCCGCACCCACGTCGGCAGGAAGGGGACCGTTCGAGCCGAACTCCAAGGTGGACGGGTCAACGGTGGCAGGCACCATATAGGTGTTCCAGTTCCAACCGCCGCCGGCAGAGTCACCTGCACAGGCAGCCCCGAGCGGCAATGTCAGGTTGAACGCCGTGCTGCCGATGCCGACTCCCGGTGTGATGCCGGCGCCCGACTGCGCGCTGGGTGGGGTGGCAAAAGCCGGTGCTGCGGTCATCAGGGGGACAACGATGGCGGCTGTTGCCACCGCTGTCACCCCCGCAAGGGCCTTCTTGATGGTGTTTCTCATGGAAGCTCTCTCTCTTTCGATGGTGGGTTTCATGGGGTTTGTCCCTTCCTGCTGGAGGTTTCGTGTCATGTCGCTTCTTCTCTCGGCCCGAAGCCCTAGATGTTCCCGGTGAAGAGGGAGCCTTTGAGGGTGGTGGAACCGCAGTTGCCGGGTGTCAGGAAACCGAAGCTGTTGACGCGGGACTGTGCCGCAGACGAGCAGAGCGCTGAGGTGCTACCAACGAACAGGCTCTTGTAATTGACGTTGCCGACCCCAGTGGCCTTGAGGGTGTCCAGGACGACGTAAACGCTCCGCCCAAAGTTCGCATCGGCGTAGAACAAGGCCGACGGCGCCAGCGCTGACCCCGTGCCCGTGTACGGGAACCCGAGATCGACGCCTGATCCGTTGTTGGAGACCCTACCGAGGTCGACGCCGACGGCGGTGGTGTTGGGCGAGACGCCGTTGGTCTGGGCGATGAAACTACCCGCGGACATGCCGACGATGACCTGGCACGGCGACGCAATTGGGCACAGTGCGCTGTTGGTCATGGCAGCAGAGTCACCCTTGGCCTTCAGTTCGTTGGGCCGGTTCTCCTCGATTCGGCCGCCGTAGGACGTCGCCGTGGCAAGGTTGCACTCCGCCGTACCGATGTCCTCGGTCCCGTTGGTCATGCTATTGAGCGGTCCCTTCTGCCAGAACTTCTTCGTGCCGGATTCCGTCTGGATGCCGCACGGAACGATCCGCACACCGCCGACGGTCAACGAGCCGTTCGTGTAGATACTGATGAGCTCTGCACGAGTGAGTGAGGTCACCGCGCCACCACCATTTCGGTAGTAGGCAAAGCTCGTCGCGTCCAGGCCCATCGGAACGTAGGTGAGAGCCGTGCCGGTGTCGCCCGCAGTCGGGCCGTCCGATGAACGGGCGAATTCGATGAGGCCGGCTACGGGTTTGCCCGTAGCGCCACCACATGTGGAGGTGCCCCAAGTGCCGCCGTCGATGGCCCGGCTCAGTGCCTTGCGACCCCCGGTGGAACCGTTCGGACGGTTGATGTTGGCGCCGCCTGTCTTGG
The DNA here is from genome assembly GCA_016178435.1 of Actinomycetota bacterium. Lineage (GTDB taxonomy): Bacteria > Actinomycetota > Acidimicrobiia > Acidimicrobiales > CADCSY01 > JACOTK01. The sequence goes on along the minus strand of JACOTK010000026.1, from coordinate 1,077 downwards.
TTGCGATACAGGCGGTTCCAGTGGCATCCCAGGAAGTGATCTGCTGGTATGCCGACGCGGCCGAGCTGGTGATGGGTAGGTACGAGATGTTGTTGGAGTTGCCGGCCAACGCATTGGTGATGTCCTGCGTCGTGTCGGACCCGACGCCGGTGAGTGCCGAGAACTGCCTGGGATCGGCGTTCGCCGGTGCGCCGCCAATGATGGATGTGCCGATGGCCAAGCCCGCAACGGCAATTCCCAGTGCGGTCCTGGCGCCGGGGCGCCTGAAGGCGGATGTGAGGATTTGCAAGGTGACTCCTTTGATCGCTCTGCGTCCGCAACGGGTTTCCGTCGAGACGATGCCACTCTGAACAAGTCGCACGATCGGAGTATGACAACCGCCTCTCGTCGCCCAGGTGGCCTTACAGTGAAGAGTTCCGGCACATCGCGAAGTGTCGTCGAGGCCATTTCACGGAAGCCATCAAGGGTGGCCGTAATCAGCCTTGCAAAGCGTCGTTGCCGGAGATGCCGATGCTCGCGCCCAGGCTCCCCGACGGAGAGCGACCTGGCCGGGCCGGGCGCCCGCGTGCCCGTGAACTCGACGGATCACGACGATGAGGGGATGTCGAGGACACCCTGGCGCGGGAACCGTCCAACGCAGAGCCGAATGATCCAGGTTGGACCAAGTCACCGCGGGCACCCACATGAAGGGGGCGTCGAGGCCCGGGGCTTCGACGACTGTCAGTGTGGAGAGCCCTTTCGGATCAGCGGCCCCGGGGGCGAGCGTTGTGCAGGTGTCCGATTCCCCGGGGCACGGGGTGGCCGTGGCCGATGGGCACTTGCACGCAATACCGCCGTTGCACATACCAGGACGCGTGGCGTCGGACGAACGCACCGTCAAGCTCAACGCAGATTTCCTTGCGAGGAGGCTGAGAAGGCCCGGGAATGGTCGTCGTCGGTGGGACCGTGGTCGTCGGTGGGACCGTGGTCGTCGGTGGGACCGTGGTCGTCGGTGGGACCGTGGTCGTCGTAGGGATGGTCGTGGTCGTCGTAGGGATGGTCGTGGTCGTCGTAGGGATGGTCGTGGTCGTCGTAGGG
>JACOTK010000012.1 GCA_016178435.1 Actinomycetota bacterium | reverse complement strand
CTGCGTTCAGTCTTCGCAGTCCGATCGGCGGGTGGCTTTACGACACGTTCGGCGTCCAGTTCACGTTCTCGACCGCAGGGGCGATCATGGCCGAGACCTTCGTCGCCATGCCCTTCTTCGTGATCACCGTCGAAGGGGCATTGCGCAGCATGGACCAGAGGTTCGAGGAGGCGGCGGCAGGCCTCGGCGCCAACCGGTTCACGGTGTTCCGCCGGGTCACCCTGCCGCTTGTCGCCCCGTCGGTGGCGGCCGGCACGGTGCTGGCATGGGCGCGGGCGCTGGGCGAGTTCGGGGCCACCATCACCTTCGCCGGCAACATCGCCGGCCGCACCCGAACACTCCCGCTTGCCGTCTATCTCCAGCTGGAGAGCGATCAGGAGGCAGCCATTGCTCTGAGCCTCGTGCTCGTCGTCGTCTCCCTCGTCGTGCTCGTCTCGCTCCGCGACAAGTGGTTCACCCGGGCATGAGCCTCGACGTAACCTTTCGCCTCCGCCTCGGCGACCTCGACCTCGACGTCGCGCTGCTCGCGCCCTCGGGGACGGTCACCGCCGTGCTCGGACCCAATGGCGCCGGGAAGACCACCCTGTTGCGGGCCATCGCCGGCAGCGTTGCCATCGACACCGGGGCGATCACCCTCGACGGCTCCACTCTCGACGAACCCCCCGGGATCTTTGTCCCCCCGGAGCGGCGAGGGCTCGGCATCGTCCACCAGGACTACCTGCTCTTCCCGCACCTGACCGCGCTCGACAACGTCGCGTTCGGCCCGCGCTCAAAGGGTCGCTCCACGGCCGACGCTCGGGCGATTGCCGCCGACCTCCTCGACCGGGTGGGGATCACCTCGAACGTCAAGGTCAAGCCCCGAGCCCTGTCCGGCGGCCAGGCCCAACGGGTGGCACTTGCCCGAGCCCTGGCCACCGACCCCGCGGCTCTTCTCCTCGACGAGCCTCTCGCTGCGCTCGACGCCGGCACCCGTGTCGAAGTCCGCCGAGACCTCCGGCGCTTCCTCGCCGACTTCGCCGGTCCCGCCATCCTTGTGACCCACGACCCCGTCGATGCTTTGGCGCTTGCCGACCATGTGGCCATCCTCGAGGCCGGTCGTTTCACCCAGACGGGCACCATCGCCGAGGTGACCGCCCGACCTCGATCTCGCTATGTTGCCGACCTCATCGGCACCAACCTCATCCACGGCACTGCCGTCGACGCGACGATCACCACCGAGAGTGGAGCGACACTCACCGTCGCCGAAGCCCACGACGGTGCGGTCTTCGCCACGATTGCTCCCTCCGCCGTTGCCCTCCACCACGGCAAACCCGAAGGCAGCCCACGCAACCGATGGCCCACGACAGTCCGGCACCTCGACCTGATCGGCGACCGCGTTCGGGTTCGCCTGGCCCCCCCACTCGATCTCGTTGCCGAGATCACCCCCGCCGCCGGCGCCGAGCTCGGACTCCGCGAAGGGGCGCCCGTTTGGGCGAGCGTCAAGGCAACCGAGATCCGGACCTACCCTAGATGAGTGAAGACACACAGGATCGAAGGAGCCCCAACCCCCATCGGTGGACCTCGGTGGATATCAAAACTTCTCGATATCATGATGTCATGACTGCGAAGCAGACCACCGTGCGTCTACCCGAGGAACTTGCTGACGCCGTCGACGTGATCGCACGCACTTGCGGCACCAGCGTCAACGCGGTGATCGTCGATGCGCTTATTGCTGAGATTGAGCGCGTTCGCTCTGACAAGGATTTTTCGACTCGGGCGAAGAAGCTGCTCGAACGCGACAGGGAGCTGCTCGAGCGCCTGGCTCAGTGATTCGAACCTTGCGAGCCTGATCCCGATGCCGGCGGCTGCAACGGCAGCAGTCGCTGTAGTGACGGCCCCGGTTGCCTTTGCCCCGTAGACCAGCGCGCTCGCGGTCCGATCGTGGACGCACCATGTGGCGAAGTGTTCACAGGTGTTCGAGAACAAGCTGTAGCCGGACCGACCGAGCTTTGACTCAGCTCTCTCGACAACGAGATCGGCGGAGAACTGCTGGCCGTATCGGCGGTAGCGCAGCTTACCCCTCGGGCCGGTGAACTCCTGGAGCGTGGTCCGTCTGATCATCGCGCCGCGCTTGTTCCCGGGGGTCCCGGTGAAGTGGATGACCTCTCTGCCGTCCACCTCAACTCCGTGGTGTGTGTAGCCGCGCCTCTTCACGTAAACGTGTTCGCCTCGCACGCTTCCTCCCTGGTTGAGCAGAGTGTGTCCGAGTGCGGGATTCCCCGCCATAGGTCAGAAGTACCCGCATCACCCTTCGCCGCCTCAGTTGTTGTGCGAACCGCGACCCGGACCTATGCGGAACAGTCAGCGACGCGCTCTTCGTTGATCGAGGTCCACCAGCGCCCACCCGCTTCGAATGCGTGAGCGGTGAGCGTCTGCTCGTCACCGGTGGACAACTTGATTGTGACGGTCACTGCCGTCGACGGCATCGATTCGGAAACCCCCGGCAGCGGCGACGGCTCGTCGTAGGTCTCAACGACGCTGACATCGTCGATCTGCAACGGCATCTGGTCCGAGCAGGTCAGGAACTTCTCTTTCGGGAACAAGGCCCGCTGGTCTGGATGGAGGCCGTCGTACACCTTGCCCCACTGGTCGAGCGCTGCCGCTTCGATGTAGCTGGTGACCGCGTCCTCAGCGCTGTCGGCACCACCAGCGATCGTGGTCGTCGTCGGCTCCTCGGTCGTTGTCGTCGTGGACGCGTTGCTCGCCCCCGCTGTGGTGGTCGTGGGGTCCGTCGTGCTGTCCGAACTCGAACAGGCCGCTGCCCCAAGCAGGATCGTCAGGATGATTGCGCTCGCCGCCGTTCGCTTCATGCGACGCACGCTAGACGAGGCCGGTGAGCCCTCGGGACTGTCACATAAACGGTGTAACTGGTTCTGCTCGATTGAGCGAATCTCGGTTACTTCGTCGTGGGAACGATACGTCCCGGGAACGCAATTGTAAAGGCATTCAGGGCCGGCTTCCAACGGTTCGTCCATCGTTGGCGGCCCCGCCCGGTGGGGTCCAGGCTCATGACCGCCAGGTACACGCACTTCATCGCCGCGGCCTCGGTCGGG